>JBJFFW010000209.1:0-7931 GCA_051892075.1 Lachnospirales bacterium | reverse complement strand
GTTGGGATATGTTTAAATCCTATGAACAGAGAGGCGAAATTTTTAAAGACTATGTTAAAAATATTAGATAGGTGATTTATTATGGTTAGTAGAACTTCGAGAAATTCCTCTTATGATAGGGATATTTATTCTTCACAAAATAATAATAAGCCAAAAGCTACTGTTTCTATAGGCAGGAGCGATTATATTATAATGCTTTGTGTAATTTTACTTGTTATGTTTGGTATTATAATGGTTTTCAGCTCCAGTTATTATACCTCTGGCAGAGGTGACGGAGATATGTATGAATATCTTAAAAAGGAGCTTATTTTTGCTGCCTTAGGTTTTGGGGCAATGTTTGTGGCAACAAAATTTCCACATCAATCCCTTATGAGATTTACAAAATATGTTTACATAATAAGCTGTGTTTTGCTTGTTGTAGTTATTTTTGCAGGTAAAGAAGTTGGTGGTGCAAAAAGATGGATTGAGCTTGGACCTATTACTTTCCAGCCTTCAGAAATTGCAAAGTTTGCAACTATTTTATCTCTTGCAACTCTACTTCATAACAATCCAAAGCTTTTGGATACTTGGGAGGGTGTAGGTGTTTATGCTGCCACTTTCCTTGTGCCTTGTGGACTTGTAGCTGTTGAAAACCTTAGTACAGCTATTGTTATTGGTGCTATTGCCTGTGCAATTTTGTTTGTTTGCACACCTAGATTTACTTACTTCTTACCCGTTGCAGGTTTGGGTGTTATAGGTGTTGCAGCCATGATTTTTGGTTCAGGCTTCCGTTCCGACAGATTTGCTGCTTGGATTGACCCTTTTTCCGTTTCAGGCGATACAGGTTATCAGATTGTGCAGTCACTTTATTCTATAGCAAGTGGTGGTGCTTTTGGTCTTGGTCTTGGTGGTTCAAGACAGAAACTTGGTTATATGCCTGAGGCTCATAACGATATTATTTTTGCTGTTATTTGCGAGGAACTTGGTTGGTTTGGTGCTGCAATTATTGTTACTATTTTTATGGTGCTTATATGGCGTGGAGTTTTGGTTGCTGTTAAGCATAGCTATAATTATTTTTCAATGCTTATGGCTACAGGTATAACAACTATGATTGCCGTTCAGGTTATTATTAATATAGCCGTTGTTACAAACTCTATTCCTAATACAGGTATACCACTTCCTTTTATAAGCTATGGTGGTACTTCTATGATAATGCAGCTTTTTGCTATGGGTGTTCTTATGAACATTTCAAAATACAAAAAAATATCCTAATATTTTGAAAGGCAGATTTTTATGATAGTAGGAAAAGATGAAACAATTAAAATTGACATTTTAGATGAAAATGGCAATAAAAAAGAATATGATGTAATTTTAATGTATGACAGTGATGTAACTGATAAGAGATATTGTTTTTATACTGACGGCTCAAAGGGTACTGACGGCAATATTTTAGTTAGAGTAGGCTCTGTCAGACAACTTGCAGGAGATATTGTAATTGATGAAATTACTAATGTTATAGAAAGAGAAATGGTATCACGAGATTACCAAAGATTTATTGAAGATAATAATAAATAAATTTTTTTCATCGGACTGATACTTGGTGTATAAGTCCGATTTTTTATAATTTAATATATGAGGGGGTAACTACTTATGAAAAAATTTACAAGTATTTTATTATCTATTATTTTAGTTTTATTATCATCAATTTCTGTTTATGCAGATGATGATAATTATACTTACATTTTGCAGAAAACAAAGGATATTTATAATGTTAAGGAATATGAAAACTTTACTTATAATGTAGGTAACACAAATGATAAGAAAACATATAGATTTTCTTGGGATAATGGTGATTATGACAAACTGAATATAACTGTTGATGAGTCGTTATATGGTTACTATTATTTCCTTGTAGAGCCAGATAATAATGAAAATAATACAATAGATAAAAATACTGCACAAAAAATTGCTGATGATTTTGTTAAAAAAGCAATGAATGACAAAATGTCATATTTCAAACTTGATGAAAATAAAACTGTCGAGTATGCCAAACAAATTGAATTTACTTATGTTCCTTATATTGATGAATATAAAATAGAAAGTGCTATTAGCTACTTAAATATGAATGCAAATGTTAAAGTGGATTTATTATCAGGAAAAGTATGTTATTTTAGCTGTAGATTTGGTTATTATGATTTTGATAAAATTGAGAGCAGTAATTTTATTTCAAAGGCTGATGCAAAAGCTGCACTTTTTTCTGGTGATAATTTAGAAATTAGATATGAAAATGTATATGAAATAGATAAAGAGGCTATATCAAAACCTCTTTACAGATTTAGTGATTATTATGTAAATGCAAAAACCGGTAGTTTTTTAAGTGAGGACAGACGAAAAAAAGCTAATGGTGAAGAAAATGACACAAGTGTTGTTACTGGCGGTGGCGGTGGTGGTTCCGCAGCCAGTAAAAGTGAAAATTTAACAGACGAAGAAAAATCTGAAATTGAAAAATTAAAAAATGCTCTTAGTATAGATGAAGCTATTAATATTTTAAATAATAAATTTCAAATTAATCTTGATACTAAAGATGTGAAAGCAAACTATTATAAAAAAGATGATGGATACGAAGTATATATTGGTTGCGAAGATGTTTTTGGTGCCTATTTTGATTCCAAAAAGGAAATTAAAAGATTTAGTTGTGAAGAAATAAGTATTTCAGGCAAGGATAATATTATAAATTATGTGAGAGGAATTTATCCTAATGCAAATATTCCTAAAGATTTATTAAATGATGATGATGTATCAAACTGGGTTGACAATAATAAATCTAAAATGTACGAATGTTATTTTTACAATAAATATAATGGAATATTAGATGAAAGAAGCTATGTATGTCTTGATTATGATGATAAATATAATGTTAAAGGTAGAATGTACTATGCTAATAACACTATAAATCATGAAAATATGGAAAGACCATTAACTAATGATGAAATATTTAAAATAGCCGATGAAAATATAGGATTTAACATTGTTTATGTTGCAGATTATGATTATTCTGTAACTCCTTATTATACTTTTGACAAAAATTTTAGTATAGATGGTGCTACTAAGGAAGTTCTTGATTTTTGGGGTTATGAATTTGAGCCTGAAGATTATAAATCTTATTCTGATGTTAAGGGTATGTGGTATGAAAATATTGCAAATACATTAATAAGCTATGGTTATAAGTTTGATGAAAATAAGTTTGAGGGCAGTAAAAATGTAACTGTTGCCGATGTTAATGAATTTTTAAACAGAGATTTAGAAGAAAATGAAGAACAAGAAATTACAAAATATGATATGGCTAAAATATTAGTTGAAAAAATGGATTATGAAGATTTAGCTGAATGTGATATTTTTAAAATTCCTTTTAATGATGTAAATGATGAAAATATAGGCTATGTTGCAATTTGTAAAGCTCTTGGAATTGCCAAAGGTGAAAATGGTGTATTTAATGGGGACAAGGTTATTACAAGGGCGGAAATGGCATCAATGGTTTATAATTATATTTTGAGTGTATATAATAAGTAATATTAATTAGATATAAGGATATCTAACCAAATAATTTTAAACACAAAAAAGGCTGTCAAAAAAGACAGCCTTTTTATGATGTATACACCCAATGGGAATCGAACCCATAACTAACCCTTAGGAGGGGTTTATTATATCCGTTTAACTATGGGTGCATAGACATTTATAATTATATAATTTAGTTTAGAATATGTCAAGAATAAAATTTTAAAGTAAAAAATATAAAAAATCTTAAAAAACTATTGCAATTTTGGACAATTTATGGTATAGTTCCTTGTATTGAATACAAATGTACACAGAAGGAGTACACAGAAGGAGATATAAATATGAAAAATTCTTCTGATTACTATATTGTTGACAAAAAGGTGCTGCCTGAAGTGTTTATGAAGGTTATTGAGGTTAAGGAGCTTTTATCAAGCCAAAGTGTTACATCAGTACAGGAGGCTTGTGAAATTGCTCAGGTTAGCCGAAGTGCTTATTATAAATACAAAGATTATATTTCACCTTTAGGTGATAATGACAGGGGGCATACTGTTATAATAGCCTTTAATTTGCAGGACGAGGCAGGGCATCTGTCTAATGTGTTAAATATTTTGGCTGATAACGGTGCAAATGTTCTTACTATTAATCAGACAATACCTATTAATGGAATTGCCAATGTAACAGTAAGTATTGAAACAAGCCATTTAGAGCTTGGAATTGATAGTTTATTAGATAAAATTAAAAAGCTAAAGGGCGTAATGGCTCTTAAAATTATAGCGAGGGAGTGAAATTTATGGCAGCTATAGCGGTTTTAGGCTATGGTACTGTAGGTTCTGGTGTGGTTGAGGTAATTAATACCAACAGAATCAGTATTGAGGCAAAGGCAGGTCAGCCTATTGATATTAAATATGTTCTTGATTTAAGGGATTTTCCTAATGACCCTGTTCAGAAGATTATTACTCATAATTTTGAGGATATTTTAAATGACCCTACTGTTGAGGTTGTAGTTGAGGTTATGGGTGGTACAAATCCTGCTTACAGCTTTGTTAAAAGTGCTTTATTAAAGGGGAAAAGTGTTTGCACATCTAATAAGGAGCTTGTGGCAGCCTATGGCGGTGAGCTTATGAGAATTGCTAAGGAAAATAATGTTAATTTCCTTTTTGAGGCAAGTGTAGGCGGTGGTATTCCTATTATAAGACCTATTAACAGAAGTATTACTTCAGATAAAATTGAAGAAATTGTAGGTATTTTAAATGGTACTACAAATTATATGCTTTCTAAAATGAGTAAAGAAGGTCTTGAATATAATGATGTATTAAGTGATGCACAGGCTAAGGGCTATGCTGAAAGAAATCCTGATGCTGATGTTGAAGGATATGATGCTTGTAGAAAAATTGCTATTTTAGCTTCTCTTGCAACTGAAAAGACTGTAGATTTTAATGATATTTATACTGAGGGTATTACAAATATTTCTAAGGTAGATATGGACTATGTTAAGAAGATGAACTCATCAATTAAGCTTTTGGCTACAGCTAAGTTTGATGGCAATAAGGTTTGGGCAAGAGTTGCACCTACTATTGTTAGTAGTGAAAGTCCTTTATATTTAGTAAATGATGTATTTAATGCTATTTTACTTAAGGGAAATATGCTTGGTGATGTTATGTTCTATGGTAAGGGTGCAGGAAAACTTCCTACAGCAAGTGCTGTTGTAAGTGATGTTGTTGATGCAATTAAGCATAAAAATGTAAACCTTGGCATAGGTTGGAGTGAAGTTAAGCAGGCTCTTACTGATATTGATGAAGTTGATACTAAAAAGTTTGTAAGAGTTGAATATAATGATAAAACAAAGGCTATTGAAGATTGCAAGGCTATATTTGGTGTAGACGAAGTTATGGAATTTTTCGGTCTTGATAATGAATTTGCTTTTGTAACCGGCACAGCTAAAGAAGCCGAAATTAATGAAAATCTTAATAAGCTTTTGAATTGTGAAAGTATTGTTAGTATTCTTAACACAATCAGAATTGACGGCTAGGAGGCAATTAAATGTTAATAGTAAAGAAATTTGGCGGCTCATCAGTTGCCAATGCAGAAAGAATTAAACATGTGGCTGAAACTATTGTAAACAGCTATAAAGAAGGAAATCAGGTTGTAGTAGTTTTATCAGCTCAGGGTGATACTACAGATGAACTTATTGAAAAAGCTGCTGAAATTAATCCTGAGGCAAGTAAGAGAGAAATGGATATGCTTTTAGCAACCGGTGAACAGCAGTCAGTTGCATTAATGGCTATGGCTATAGATGCTCTTGGTTATCCGGTTATTTCTTTAAATGCTTTTCAGTGTAATATTATTTCTACTTCTAATTACAGTAATGCAAGAATTAAGGATATTTCTACTGACAGAATTAATAATGAGCTTGCTAAAAAGAATATTGTTATTATAACTGGTTTCCAAGGTATTAACAGACATCTTGATGTTACTACCCTTGGCAGAGGCGGTTCAGATACATCTGCCGTTGCTCTTGCTGCTAAGCTTGGTGCAGATATTTGTGAAATTTACACAGATGTTGACGGTGTATATACTTGTGACCCTAGAATTGTAAAAAATGCAATTAAGCTTGATGAAATTACTTATGATGAAATGCTTGAACTTGCCAGCTTAGGTGCTAAGGTACTTCATAATCGTTCAGTTGAGCTTGCAAAGAAATATAATGTAAACTTGGTAGTACGCTCTAGTATGACTGATGCAGAGGGTACAGTTGTTAAGGAGGAAACTAAGATGGAGAGAATGTTAGTAAATGGTGTTGCTGTTGATAAGGATGTAGCTAGAATTGCAGTTATAGGTTTAAAGGACGAACCGGGTATTGCATTTAAAATATTCTCATTGTTAAGTAAGGAAAAGGTAAGTGTTGACCTTATTATTCAGTCAATCGGCAGAGGAAACAGCAAAGATATTTCATTTACTGTTGCAAGAGATGAAAGAAAGAGAACAGTTGAAATTTTAGAGGCTAATAAGGAAAGAATTGGTTTTGAGGATTTAAGCTATAATGATGATGTTGCAAAGGTTTCAATAGTTGGTGCAGGTATGGCTACTAATCCTGGTGTTGCATCAATGCTTTTTGAGGCTACATACGATGCAGGTATCAATGTAAAGATGATTTCTACTTCTGAAATTAAGATTTCTATTCTTGTAAATAACAAAGATGCTGACAGAGCTGCTATTGCAATTCACGATAAGTTTATGTCAGATATTATTTCTCACAGATAATATAAATATTAAAAAGGCAGTTGCTTTAAGTTAAAAAACAACTGCCTTATTTTTATTGTAGAGTAATTGACAGAAAAAAAGCTTCTGGTTGGGGGAACAGAAGCTCTTAAAACAATTATAATTTATAAATTAGGAGGAAATGAAATAATCTAATTAAGGGTTTATATTCTCTCCTTGGTATATATTATAAACTATTGACAGTATAATGTCAATATTATAGCTATATAATTTATATACAAATTTTTATTCTACAATTTGTGTATTTTACACAAATAAATGCAATAACTTAATTTTTATTGATTTTTTTATATAAGATTTTTTATTTTTTAATTAAATTTATTAAAATGGCTTTATTTTTTGCCGATTTAATTGTATACTATATACTGAGATATTAAAATAAGTGGGAGATAAATATGTCTGATAAAATATTATTACTTGATGGCAACAGTTTAATAAACAGGGCTTTTTATGCAATGCCCCTTCTTACAAATAAAAATGGTGAATATACTAATGGCGTATATGGTTTTTTAAATATATTTTTTAAGCTTTTTGACGAGGAAAAGCCTGATTATTGTGTAGTCTGTTTTGATGTTCATAAACCAACTTTCAGACACATTGAATATAAGGAATATAAAGGCACAAGAAAAGGTATGCCCTTTGAGCTTGTACCTCAAATGGATATTCTTAAAAAAGTTCTTAAATCTATGAATATTGCCATTATGGAAATGGGTGGCTTTGAGGCTGATGATTTGCTTGGCACTCTTGCAACTAAGGCTGAAAGAGTTGGTATTATGCCTGTTATTGTAAGTGGTGATAGGGATTTATTGCAGCTTGCAAGTGATAATATTAAAATAAGAATTCCTAAAACAAAATCAGGCACAACTACTGTAGAGGATTATAATGCCAAAGAAGTTATTGATACTTATGGTGTAACCCCTAAGGAATTTATAGAGGTTAAGGCTCTTATGGGAGATAGTAGCGACAATGTTCCGGGAGTGCCTTCTATTGGTGAAAAAACAGCAATTAAGATTATACAGCAATATAAAACTGTTGAAAATGCTATTGAAAATGCAAAAGATATTAAGCCCAAAAAAGCCTCTGAAAATTTAATTGAATTTAAGGAGCAGGCTTTAATG
>JBJFFW010000208.1:0-3290 GCA_051892075.1 Lachnospirales bacterium | reverse complement strand
CTACTGTTTATATGATGGCAGGTTTACAAGGTGCCGGTAAAACTACAACTGTTGGTAAACTTGCAGGACAGCTTAGAAAACAGGGAAAGAAACCTTTGCTTGTAGCCTGTGATGTTTACAGACCTGCTGCTATTAAACAGCTTCAGGTTGTAGGCTCAACTTATAATATTCCTGTGTTTGAAATGGGACAGGGTAATCCTGTGGAAATTTCAAAGGCATCTTTGGAATATGCTAAGAAAAATGGAAATGACATAGTCATTATAGATACCGCAGGTAGACTTCATATTGACGAAAAGTTAATGGAGGAGCTTTGCGATATTAAAAATGAGGTTAAACCTCAGGAAATTTTACTTGTTATAGATGCTATGACAGGTCAGGACGCTGTAAATGTTGCTCAGACCTTTAATGATAAACTTGGTGTTGATGGTGTTATTATTACTAAAATGGATGGTGATACCAGAGGTGGTGCTGCTCTTTCAGTAAGAGCTGTAACAGGTAAGCCTATTAAGTATGTAGGTATGGGTGAAAAAATGGAGGATTTAGAACCATTTTATCCCGACAGAATGGCATCAAGAATTCTTGGAATGGGCGATGTTTTAAGTCTTATTGAAAAGGCACAGTCAGCCTATGATGAAAATCAGGCAAGAGAGCTTGAAAGAAAAATGCGTACTCAGGATTTTAATCTTGACGACTTTTTCAATCAGCTTCAGCAGATTAAAAAAATGGGACCTTTAAAGGACCTTATGAAAATGATTCCGGGGGTAGGCTCAAAGCTTAACCTTGATGATATGAATATTGATGATAATGCCACTAAGCATATTGAGGCTATTATTCAGTCTATGACACCGGCTGAAAGAAAAGACCCTGATATTTTAAACGGTTCAAGAAAAAAGAGAATTGCAAAAGGTTCAGGCAGGTCTATTCAGGAAATCAACAAACTTTTAAAACAGTTTGAAGATATGAAAAAGATGATGAAAATGATGACAGGTATGCAAAAAGGTGGTATGGGCAGATTTAAAATGCCATTTATGTAGGATATAGCCTAAAACTAGGTTTATATATATCAGAGTTATTTTAAGGAGGTGAAAATTGTGGTAAAGATTAGATTAAAAAGACTTGGAGCAAAAAAGACTCCTTTCTATAGAATTGTTGTTGCTGATTCTAAGACTCAGAGAAATGGTAAGACTATCGCTGAGTTAGGTTATTACAATCCTTGTAAAGAACCAAACGAATTAAAGGTAGATGTTGAAGAGGCTAAGAAGTGGTTAAGCAACGGTGCACAGCCTACTGATACAGTAAAGACTTTATTAAAGAAGGTTGGAGCTATCGAAGCATAATAGGAGGTAATTCTTATGAAAGAATTATTGGAAATTATTGCTAAAAACCTTGTAGATAATCCTAATGAAGTTTCTGTTAATGAAAGAATGGACGATGATGTTCTTGTTCTTGAACTTACAGTATCTCAGGATGACATTGGTAAGGTTATAGGTAAGAGAGGTAGAATTGCCAACGCTATTCGTACCTTTATTAAGTCTGCTGCAGCTAAGGAAAATAAAAAGGTTGTAGTTAAAATTATGTAATTTATATAAAAAATAACGGTGACTTTTGCCACCGTTATTTTTATGTTTAAATGTAAATTTTAGGCTTCTTCAGTAGTAGTTTCAGTTTCTTCTTCAGTAGTAGTTTCTGCAGATGTTTCTTCTGATACAACTTCAGTAGTAGCCACTGTTGAAGTTTCTTCATCAATAGAAGTAGTTTCTTCAGTAGTAGTTTCTGTTTCAGCCTTAGAAATTATAGTAATTTTAATTGGGTTATTGTGTGGTGGAATACTCATTGTCATTGCAGCACTGTACTCAACTTCAATTATATCACCTTCACTAATTTCACTAGCTAATGCTAAAGTACCGTCAGCATTATAAATCATTGTTTTTCCAACTGAAAGTATAACCTCTCCATGAGTTTCGCTATTTATTGTAATAGTATCATCACTTACTGATGTTACACTAACTTCTTCTGTGAAAGAAATTTTGTCATTTATAGCTACATTGTCATTTTCAATCTCTACATCATAGTCAAGTAAATCTGAAAAAAGAGTAGTTGGAACAAAAGTTGTGCTATCCTTAATTACAGGGGCAGCTCCAAGAGGCATAGGTGCTGTTTTAGAAAATGTATATCCATCATTTCCTATAGACATTGTAACATATCTTGGAGTGTCTGAAAGAACGATAGATTTATTTTCTCCATCCCAATTAACCTCAAAACCTAAAGCTTCTGCAACACTTCTAAGTGATACAAATGTAACATCATTTTCACTATAACAGCTACCATTAACAGCTTCTCCATTTACTGTTATTGTACCATTTTCATTTGCAATGGCATTAACTGATAAAGCCATTGATGAGATAATTCCCAAAGCAATCAATTTTTTAAATTTCATATATAATCCTCCTAAAAATTATAGTACCTATAGATTATAACATATAAATATTACAGCTCTATATCACACAGATTACTTGTAATTATCAAATTAATCTGTTATACTGTAAATATTAGGAGGCGATAAGAAATGATTTCTGATAAAATGAAAAATTTGGTTGCTAACAGCTCTGTTATAAGAGCAATGTTTACTGACGGTAAGATTATGGCTGAAAAATATGGTGCTGAAAATGTTTATAACTTTTCTCTTGGCAATCCATCTATTGTTCCGCCACCTTCTGTTAAAAAAGCTATTATTGATGTATTAAATGAAGAAAGTGAAATGGAGCTTCATGGCTATATGGATAATGCAGGCTATACTGATGTAAGAGAGGCTATTGCTGATTTTACTAATAAAAGCTATGGTACAAGCTTTACTTCAAAAAATATTATTATGACTGTAGGTGCAGCAGGGGGACTTAATGTTTGTTTAAAATCTCTTGTAAATGCAGGAGATGAAGTTATGGTAATAGCTCCATATTTTGGTGAGTACAATAGCTATATTGCAAATGTTGATGGTGTAAAGGTTGTAGTAGAGCCTGATTATGAAAGATTTTCAATTAATTTTGCTGAACTTGAAGCTAAAATTACTCCAAAAACTAAATTTCTTATTATAAACAGTCCTAACAATCCTACAGGTGCAGTTTATACAGAAGAAGATATTATAAAACTTGCTGAAATTTTAAATAAAAAACAGGCTGAATATGGTACAAGTATTTATTTATTTAGTGATGAACCTTATAGAGAAATTGCTTTTAATAATACTGTTATTCCTTATGTACCAAATTATTATAAAAATACTGTTGTAGGTTATT
>JBJFFW010000207.1:0-3320 GCA_051892075.1 Lachnospirales bacterium | reverse complement strand
CACCCCTTGCAAGATTATTCATTTCCCCAAGTCCCTTATAAACCTGTTCTAACCTTTCACTTACCTGTTTAAAGGACTCATTCATTTTGCTTTCAAGAGTTTTTTGGAGTTTTTCATCAACAATTCCTCTCATTTCATCAAGTTTTTTGTTGTTGTCATTTTGAATATCTGAAAGACTGTCCTTTACGGTTACTCTAATTTGTTCAAGCTGTTTCATATTTTCAAGAGAAAAGGTTTTTAATCTTTCTTCCTGCTGGGAAATATTTGCAAGTATTGCCTTTCTCATAAGCTCCTGTTTTTCACCAATATTTTTGCTGAAATCGTCAATTCTTTCACCTACATAAGAATTTAAACTTTTTATTTCCTTTTCAAGCTCCTTATTTTTTCTTTCAAGAGTATCTGAAAAATCCTTTGGCTTAGACATAAGCACCAATATTATACCAATAACATTAATTACAATTAAAGCCACAATTAATATTTCAATCATTTTAACCCTCCTTTACTATTTTTACAATTCTGCTTGTACCAAGTCTGTCTGCACCAAGATTTATAAATTTTTCAGCATCAGCTAATGAGGATATACCTCCTGCCGCCTTAATTTTTACATTTTCACCTACATATTTTTTAAATAATGAAATATCATAAAAAGTTGCACCCTCTCCACCAAAGCCTGTACTTGTCTTAATAAAATCAGCATCAGATTTTGTTATAATTTCACACATTTTTATTTTTTCATCATCACTTAACATACAGGTTTCAATAATTACCTTTAAAATTTTGCCATTACAAGCCTTTTTTATTTCATTAATTTCCTCTAAAATTGTATCATATTTTTTATCTTTTAAATCCCCTATATTTATAACCATATCTATTTCATCAGCACCATTTTTAACTGCATCTGAAGTTTCAAAAACCTTTGTTTTAGTTGTAGAATATCCATTTGGAAAACCTATAACTGTGCATATAGCTAAATTATCCTTTACATATTCCTTTGCTCTTTTTACAAAGCTTGGAGGAATACAAACACTTGCTGTTTTATATTTAATTCCGTCATCACAAATAGCCTTAATTTCCTCCCAAGTAGCTTTTTGAGATAAAAGTGTGTGGTCAACTTTACTTAAAATTTCTTTAATATCCATAATCTTCTCCTTTTTTCATAATTTAAAACATTAAAAGGGAGTGAAACCACACTCCCTCTTAAATTAGCCTAATCTTCCAATCTGTTCTTCAACACTCTTTAACATAGAGCTATATTTTTCAAGTTTTGCCTTTTCTTCATTAATAACCTTTTCAGGTGCTTTAGATACAAAGCCTTGATTAGAAAGTTTCTTTTCTACTCTTTCAACTTCTTTAATAAGCTTAGTTCTTTCTTTTGCAAGTCTTTCCTTTTCCTTTTCAATATCAACAAGTTCAGCAAATGGCATATAAATTATACCGCCATGAATAGCACAAGATACTGCATCATCACTTATGCCCTCTTTATTTTCCTGAACACTAACCTCACTTGCATAAGCAAGAGGAGAGAAGAATACTTTACCCTTTTCAAATATATCTCTTACTTCTTCACTTTCACTTACCACAATTACCTTAGCCTTTTTACTAGGAGCTACATTCATTTCAGCTCTAATATTTCTAATGGACTTAATTGCCTCTTTCATAAGCTCTATTGACTTTTCATCAGCACTAAAGTTATATTCATCACAGTATTCAGGCCACTTTGAAAGCATAATAGTTTCTTCTTCAGACTGAATAGTTGTAAAAATTTCCTCTGTAACAAAAGGCATAAATGGGTGAAGCATCTTTAAGGCATTAATAAGAACAGTCTTTAAAGTCCATAAAGCTGCATTTCTTGTAGGGTCTTCCTTATTATATAATCTAGGCTTAACCATTTCAATATACCAATCGCAGTATTCGTCCCAAATAAAGTCATATACATTTTGAACAGCAATACCAAGTTCATAAGAGTCAAGGTTTGAAGTTACATTTTTAGCTAAAGTGTTAACCTTACTTAAAATCCACTTATCTGCTGATGTAAGGTTAGATAAATCACAACTTGGATTTTCATCACCAATGTGCATCATTACAAATCTTGAAGCATTCCAAAGTTTGTTAGCAAAGTTTTTGCTGTTTTCAACTCTTTCATTGTAAAATCTCATATCATTTCCAGGAGCATTACCTGTAATAAGAGTAAGTCTTAAAGCATCTGCACCTGACTCCTTAATGATTTCAAGTGGGTCAATACCGTTACCAAGAGATTTACTCATTTTTCTGCCCTGACTATCTCTTACAAGACCATGAATTAATACAGTCTTAAAAGGAACTTCTCCCATTTGCTCAAGAGCTGAAAATACCATTCTTACAACCCAGAAGAATATAATATCATAACCTGTTACAAGGACACTTGTAGGATAGAAATGCTCAAGTTCAGGAGTTTTTTCAGGCCAACCTAAAGTTGAAAATGGCCACAAAGCTGATGAGAACCAAGTATCAAGACAATCCTCGTCTTGCTTAATGTTAGCACTTCCACACTTTGGACACTTACAAGGAGCAACTTTTGATACAATTACCTCGCCACATTCACAATAGTAAGCAGGTATTCTATGACCCCACCAAAGCTGTCTTGAAATACACCAATCGTGAATATCCTCTAACCAATGAGTATAGATTTTACCAAAACGGTCAGGTACAAACTTTAAATCCCCACTATAATAAGCATCAAGAGCAGGCTTAGCAAGCTCCTCCATTTTAACAAACCACTGTTTCTTAATAAGAGGCTCAATAACACTGCCACATCTATCGTGAGTACCAACGGCGTGAGTAATATCCTCTTTCTTAATGAAAAGACCCATTTCGTCAAGTTCTTCCACAATCTGTTTTCTTGCCTCGTATCTATCCATACCGACAAATTTTCCACCGTTTTCATTAATAGTACCGTCATCATTTAAAATATTAATTTTTTCAAGATTATGTCTTTCACCAACCTCAAAGTCGTTAGGGTCGTGAGCAGGAGTAATTTTAACTACACCTGTACCAAATTCCATATCAACATAAGTATCTGCAATAATAGGAATTTCTCTATCTACAAAAGGAACTATACAAACCTTTCCTACAACATCTTTATATCTGTCATCATCAGGGTGAACAGCAATAGCAGTATCACCAAGCATAGTTTCAGGTCTTGTAGTAGCAAATTCAAGAAATCTGTCAGTACCCTTAATTGGATATTTAATATGCCAAAAACCACCTGCTTTATCCTCGTGTTCAACCTCTGCATCAGAAATAGTAGTTTGACAAGTTGGACACCAGTTTATAAGCTTTTC
>JBJFFW010000206.1:0-15151 GCA_051892075.1 Lachnospirales bacterium | reverse complement strand
CCAAGCCCCCACAACCTTTTTGAAAAAAGGTTGACAAAAACTTTAAAAGCGGATTGACCCTTGGTCAATCCTTGTGGTTATATATATGTTTTCATTTTACAGTTCAGTTTATTTAATTTATAAGGGATTTAAAAGGCAAGTGTGATGAAAAAAGCAATTTTAAACTAAAAATTTATTTAAAATAGATATGATATATAGCCATAGCTTATGTAATATTAAAATAGCAAATGAACATAAACCAAAGATTTAAAATTAAAATATAGCCTGTAGTAAACCCCCAAGGATTGACCAAGGGTCAATCCGACAAAAAGTTTTGCCTAGCTTTTTTAAAAAGCTAGTAGGGGTTCGGGGACAAAGTCCCCGAAAATCATAATTTGAAAGCTGGTAGGAACTCGGGGATAAAGTCCCCAAAATCACTTGTTTTTTTGTATCCAGTATCCAATTTTAAGTAAAACCCCAATAGGCATAAATCTGCTTCCTATGGCTGAAAATTTTGCACCAAATCCCGGTAAAATTATTTTTTTCCCTTTTTCTATACCTCTAACAGCAACCTTTGCAACATATTTAGCATCTAGTGGCTTAACGGAAAAATTAACTCCTGCTCTTTTGTTAAATCCTGTGTCTACAGGTCCTGGACAAAGGCATAAAACTTTTACATTTTTATTTGCTTTTTTAAGCTCATAATTAATTGATGTTGATAATTTGTAAACATAAGCCTTTGTAGCATAATAATTAGACATTAAAGGTCCGTAGGAATATGCAGCAAGTGAGGCAACATTAAGAATTGTACCACTGTTTTTATTAACCATATCCTTAATATAAAGTTTTGTTAGAGTATAAACACCATTTATGTTTAAATCTATCATATTAAGCCCTTTATTTATATCTGTTTCCCAAAAATTTCCCCAGTCACCAAAGCCTGCGTTATTTATAAGTATATCTACATCAGAATACAAGGTGTGAAGCTCAAAACAATTTTCCTTAACTGACAAATCAAGGGATAAAATTTCAGCTTTAGGAAACAAATTCTTTAAATTTTCAATATTTCTTGATACCAGTATAAGGTCGTAACCTTTTCTCTGATAAATTTTTGCAATTTCTAGTCCTATGCCACTTCCGGCACCTGTAATTAATACTTTCATAATACTTTTATTATATCCTCTTTGTTATTTTTATCAGGATTTTCAAGCACATATTGAAGGGCAAAATTAAGCTTTTCTCCTATTTCTTTTCCTTTATAATTAAGCTTAATTAAATCCTCTCCCTTTATTGCTAAATCCTTAATAGAACAACACCATTTATTTTCTATAGCTTTATTAAAAAGTGTTAAATCCTCTTTTCTTAACCTAAGTAAATCAGCACAATACTCTCCCGTAAGAGATATAAGTTTTCTAATATCATATTCCATTTTAACTTCAAAATCAAAATATTTTTCAATTATATAAGCCTTATTAATTGTTTTATTGTCTGTTTTTAAATTTTTAAGAATTTTCTTAATATCATAGCCTTTAAATACATAAGCAAGCCTTGAGGCAATATCTTTAGGAGAAGAATTTAAAAATTTGTAAAAATCATCATTACAATTACCTAAAATTTCATAAAGCTCACTACAAAAATACTCTGTCATACCACTTTCATACAAAAGAGCAAGTCTTTCATTATTATCAGATAATATAAGCTTAAAAAGTTCCTCTCTTATCCTTTCCATACTTATATTTTTTATAAGACTGGAATTATTTTTTATGGCATTAAAGGTATTATCCTCTATTTTAAAATCAAGCTGTGCCGAAAACCTTAAAGCTCTCATCATTCTAAGGGCATCTTCTTTAAATCTCCTATCAGCATCTCCAACGCCTCTTATAATCTTATTTTTAATATCACCAATTCCACCAAAAATATCCACAAAACCCTCATTATCATTATAGGCTATGGCATTAACAGTAAAATCTCTCCTTGATAAATCACCCTCTAACTTATTAGTAAATATAACCTCTTTAGGGTGCCTGTTATCCTCGTATTCTCCGTCTATTCTGTAGGTTGTAATTTCAAAATTTTCCTTATTTACAACAACAGTAACAGTACCATGTTCAATTCCCGTATCTATAGTGTGGGAAAAAATCCTCTTAATATCCATAGGCTTTGCAGAAGTTGTAATATCATAATCATGGGGAGTAATTCCCATAATATAATCCCTTACACAGCCTCCTACTACATAGCCTTCAAAACCCTCTTTATTTAATTTTGAAATAATATATTTAACACTGTCAGGTAAAATCATAAAAATCACCTTTCATATTTCTTTACTTTCTAAATGAGTATAACACAATTTAAAACATCTATCAAGGCACTTATACCTTTAAAAAATACTAAAAAATTATTAATATCTTTAAAGACACTTGATAAATTATTAAAAAATTAGTATAATTACTATATGAAACTGGGTTATAAATACGGAGGTGTTTTTCATGGCGAAGATATTAGTGGTTGATGATGAAGCCAGTATTGTAAATATTATAAGTTACAGCCTTAAAAAAGAAGGCTATGATTATATAACAGCTAATGACGGTGAAGAAGGACTTGAGCTTTTTAATAAGGAAAATCCCGACCTTGTTCTTCTTGATATTATGATGCCTAAAATGGACGGGTATACAGTTTGTAAAAAAATAAGGGAAACTTCAAATATTCCTATTATAATGCTAACAGCAAGAGCTGATGAAGTTGATAAGGTTTTGGGTCTTGAAATGGGTGCTGATGATTATGTTACAAAGCCTTTTTCAAACAGAGAACTTATGGCTAGAGTTAAGGCTAATTTAAGAAGAACTGTGGCAGATGCCACTCCTGTTAAGGGAAATGCAGGTGTCTTTGGAGATTTATCTATTGATTTTGACAGATATGAAGTTACTAAAAGGGGAGAGCCTATTAATCTTACTTTAAGGGAATTTGAGCTTTTAACCTTCTTAGCTACACAAAAACCTCATATTTTTACAAGAGAAACTTTACTTGAAAAGGTATGGGGCTATGAATATTTTGGAGATGTGAGAGCTGTTGATGTAACTATTAGAAGATTAAGGGAAAAAATTGAGGACGACCCTGGAAAGCCTAGATATATTATTACAAAAAGAGGTATTGGCTATTATTTCAGCTCATAAGGTGATTATATGAAAAGTATTCGATGGAAGCTTGTGTTTATGTATCTTAGTGTAGTTTTTATAATTATGGTTTTTACAGGTACATTTATTGTAACAAGCACATCTAACAGAGAAAAAAATGCAGCCAGTGAGGAATTAAGACAATGTGCTGTTTATGTTGAGGACCAGGTTATTAATCAATATGACAGCAGATATTTTCAAGACGGTCTTGTAAATTTAACTATTGTAAGCTCATCTTTAAGAAACATTGGCTGTCATATACTTGATAATAAGGGTGAAACTATTGCAAGCTCAACTGCTACTGACAGAGAGCATTTTTTGCAGTACAAAAATACAGCAATTATATCTGCTTTAAATGGCAAAGAGGAATTTATTGATGATACAAGAGAGGTAAATCAAAATTCCCAAGTGGCAAGACTTATGGGTTATGCCTATCCATGTAAAAATGATGACGGCAGTGTTAATTATGTAATTTATGTCCAAATGGATGCCGAAACAATTTACAACACTATTACTCAAACTACTCAAACTATTTTTGTAGCAAGTGTTATTGCCCTTATTTTTACAGCTATTTTAGGCTTGTATTTTGCAAATACTATTACTACTCCCATTGCTATTTTAACTAAAAAGGCTAATATGATGGCTAAGGGTAGGTTAGAGCAGAGAGCTGCCGTAAAAGGTAATGATGAAATTGGTCAGCTAACGAAAAGTTTTAATACTATGGCAAGAGAGCTTAAAAAAACTATTGCTGAAATGGACGACCAAAGGAATAAACTTGAAATTGTGCTTCATAATATGACAGACGGTGTACTTGCTTTTGATGAAAGAGGAAATCTTATTCATATTAATAAGTGCTCCTATGATATGCTTGAAATTGATGATGTTAAAATTTCTTTAAAGTGGCTTTTAAATAAACTTAATATTACTATTGATAAAATTAAGCCTAATACTATTTCAGAGCTTACTTTAAATGAAAATGGAAAATATATTTCCGTTGCAGTTATTCCTTATGCCATTAAAAATAAAACAAGTGGTATAATTGTAGTTTTACACGATATTACTAAGCACAGACAGCTTGATGATATGCGACAGGAATTTGTTGCCAATGTAAGCCACGAAATAGGTACTCCTTTAACTACCATTAAAGGCTATACAGAGCTTCTTATGGACGGAGCTATTGAGGATAAAGATGTGGCTATGGACTTTTTAAGTGAAATTAATGTTGCTGCTGACAGAATGAAAGTTTTAAGAGATGACCTTTTAGACCTTTCAAGATTTGACACAAAGGTTAATAAACTTAATAAAGAAATGGTTGATTTGGTTGAAATAGTTAAAGGCTGTGTAAGACAAAATATCATTGTTGCAGAAAATAAAAAACAGGCTATACATTTTGAACCACCTGAAAAATCTATGATGATTTTTGCTGACAGTGGCAGAATTAATCAGGTTATTACAAATATTATGTCAAATTCTATGAAATATAGTGATGAAGGTGCTGTAATTAATATTAAATTAAGAGAAAAAACAACTTCTTATTATCTTGAAATTTCAGATAATGGTATTGGTATGCCAAAAGAGGATATTAAGAGAATTTTTGATAGATTTTATAGAGTGGATAAGGCAAGGTCAAGAGCTATGGGCGGAAACGGACTTGGACTTTCTATTGCCAAGGAAATTATGGACGCCCATAATGGCAGAATTGATGTATTTAGTGAGGTTGGAGTAGGTACTACTATGATTTTGGTATTTCCAAAAAGGGAAAATAATTCATAATTGACATTATTTTGAAATTATAGTATTATTTATGATGTAAAATAAATTGGGAGAATGTGCTATGAATAGTGACGATTTTGAAAAATTAGATAACAACACAGAAATTAATAATTCTAATGAGGGCTTAAATGAAAATGAGGCAAATAACAAACCTGTAAAAAATAAAAAGGAAAACAAGGTTGTTGCTGAAATTTTAAGCTGGGTTAAGACTATTGTTTTAGCTCTTATACTTGCTTATTTAATTACTAATTTTCTTATAGTTAATGCTATTGTACCGTCAGCTTCTATGGAAACTACCGTTATGACAGGGGATAGACTTATTGCTAACAGACTTTCTTATTCTTTTGGTAAGCCTGAAAGATTTGATATTGTTGTTTTCAAATACCCTGATGATGAGAGTATTCTCTATATTAAGAGAATTATTGGTATGCCGGGAGAAACTATTGAAATTAAAAACGGTAATGTTTACATAGCCGGTGAAGAAAAGCCTTTAAGATGCGATTTTGTAAACGGTTATATGGATACAAGCGACTTTTTAAGATACCCTGCTACCTATAAAATACCTAAAATGGGTGATAATATTGCCGATTATACTGGTATTACTAATACTTCTGTTTATGATAAAGACGGTGACGGCAAGTTTGATGAAGATTGTTATTTTATGATGGGTGATAATAGAAATAACTCATCTGATTCCCGCTTCTGGGCAAATACTTATCTTTCAGAGGATAAAATTGAGGGTAAGGCTGTGTTTAGATATTGGCCTTTAAATTCAATAGGTACTATAGGGTAATAGGTAATAAGTAATAAGTAATAGGTAATTGTAGGGGCGAACATTGTTTGCCCAATAATTAAAAAAATATTTTATATTAAATAAAGGAGAATTATTATGGCTAAAGAAATTAACAAAAATATGATTATTGCTGATTTAATTCAGATTGATGCAGGCATTATTCCTATTTTAATGTCTTGTGGTATGCACTGTATCGGCTGCCCATCTTCTCAGGGTGAAACTCTTGAGGAGGCTTGTATGGTTCATGGTATGGATGTAGATGACCTTGTTGCCACAGTAAATAAATATTTGGCAGATAAATAAGAGGAAATGTTTTTGAGAGCTAAAGAAATTTAGCTCTCTTTTAATATAATTGGTTTATAATATTATAATAGGGTATAAAATATAAAAGAATATCTTAATAATAATTTTATTAAGAACAAAGAGGACTCGACAAATATTAAAAATAAAGTCGATGAAAATTTTATCGAGTGACTTGACAAAAAAAATAAAAAATTATATAATTATATCGAGGTGATGACCATGGCAATTCCTATAAATATAGATGATTTAATTAATAAGCGTGTAGTTGAATCTGCAAGGATAGAATTTAAGAGTGATTTTAACCCTAATAGTGTAATACACTCAATATGTGCTTTTGCAAATGATATAGATAATCTTGGCGGAGGATATATTGTTATTGGTGTTGAGGAGAAGAATGGGTCACCTGTGTTTCCTGTGAAAGGAATTGAACAGAGCAAAATAGATAGTATTTTAAAGGATTTAGTTGGATATTGTCGCTTAATTGAACCACTCTATAATCCTATTGTTGAACCTATATTATTTCAGGGAGTTTATGTCATATTAATATGGGTTCCGGGTGGTTATGGCAGACCTTATAAGGCATCTGTAGATGTTCTTGGCAAGGAGGCTAAAAAATCAACCAAATATTATTATATACGAAAATTCAGCAGCACCATTGTTGCCTCACCTGATGAGGAAAAGGAGCTTTATTATGTATCAGAAAATATACCTTTTGATGACAGACCAAATTTATTGGCAGAGGTTACTGACCTTGATATAGGTTTAATGCGTAGTCATTTAAAAGAAATAGGCAGCTCCTTATATGAACATTCTATTAATATGGATGCACTTGAAATTGCAAAGAATTTAAAACTTGTATCAGGTCCGGTAGAAAGATTAAAGCCTTTAAATGTGGGTATACTTATGTTTAGTGAACAGCCTGAAAAATATTTTCGTTACGCAAGGATTGAGGTTTGTGATATTCCTGACCCTACAGGAACAAATATGACAGAAAAGATATTTACAGGACCTATTCAAAGACAGCTTAAAGATGCACTTGCATATATTAAAAATTACATTTTAAAAGAAGTTACTATTAAGGAGAAAAATAAGGCAGAGGCTGTAAAGATTTTTAATTATCCTTATGGGGCTATTGAGGAAATTTTATCTAATGCAGTTTACCACAGGTCATATCAGATAAATGAGCCTATTACTGTTAGAATAACTCCGAAAGAAATAGAAATAACAAGTTTTCCTGGCTTTGACCGCAGTATTACTGATGAAAGTATAAAAAACTATCAAATCAGAGCTAAAATTTATCGTAACCGAAGAATTGGTGATTTTTTAAAGGAGTTAAAACTTATTGAGGGTAGAAATACAGGTTTTCCAAATGCAATTAAAGCTTTAAAAGAAAATGGTTCTGACTTGCCTATATTTGAGATGAATTCGGATAGAGATTATTTATCAGTTATTATACCAATACACAGCTATTTTATATCTAAAAATAAGGTAAGTGATAAAAAACTGGCATACAACAAAAGAATATTAGATATTTTAAAAATAGAGCCTCTTTCTCTTACTGAATTGGCAAAAGCAATGGGATATAAAGGTATAACAAAGAAGCTTAGTCAAAGTGTAAATGAGCTAATTAATGAGGAAATAATAAAGAAAATTGCTGATGGTAAAAATGGAGTTAAGCTTGTGGTAAAGAAATAAAATAAAAATTTTAAAAACACCTTGACAAATAAAGGACGGTATGGTACTATAGTAAAGACGCATATCGTCTTTTTTTTGTGTGTAAAAAATATTAATTAATTATTCGAAAAGAGAGGTGGAAGTCTTGAGAACAAGAATTACATTAGCTTGTACAGAGTGTAAGCAGAGAAACTATAACACTATGAAGGACAAGAAGTTACATCCGGACAGAATGGAAACTAAGAAGTATTGCAAGTTCTGTAGAACACATACTTTACACAGAGAAACTAAATAATATCCGGATACCTCATTGAAAGGGGAAGACACAATGGCAGAAAAAACTGAAAAAGCAAAGAAGCCTGAGAAGTCAAAATTCAGCCTTTCTGAAATCTACAAGGTACACGCTGCTGAATTTAAAAGAGTAGTATGGCCTAGCAGACAAGAGGTTATCAAGCAGACTATTACAGTTATCGTTATTTCATTAATTATTGGTCTTATTATCTGGGGTCTTGACATTGCATTTGAAAATGCTTATCAGGCACTTATCACATTAGTAGGCAAATAATTAACGGGGTAATGAAATATGTCAGAGCATGATAATAATGAATTGAGATGGTATGTTATTCATACCTACTCAGGTTATGAAAACAAAGTTAAGGCCAATATTCAAAAACTTGTTGAAAACCGAAATATGGAGGAGGACATAGTTGAATTGTCTATTCCTATGGAGGAAGTTGTTGAAATTAAAAATGGTCAAAGGAAGGTAGCCGAAAGAATGAAATTCCCAGGCTATGTTCTTGTAAAAATGAGAATGAATGACGATACATGGTATGTAGTTCGTAACACAAGAGGTGTTACAAGCTTCGTAGGTCCCGGCTCAAAG
Organism: Lachnospirales bacterium; assembly: GCA_051892075.1. Taxonomy (GTDB): domain Bacteria; phylum Bacillota; class Clostridia; order Lachnospirales; family CAG-274; genus HGM11788. The sequence goes on along the minus strand of JBJFFW010000206.1, from coordinate 6,576 downwards.
CCTGTGCCATTAACAGATGCAGAGGTTTTATCTATGGGTCTTGAAAGCGTCGATATGACAAATATTGATATTAAAAAGGGCGACAGTGTTCTTATTACAAGCGGACCTTTTGCTGAAAGTGTCGGTATTGTAAAAGAGGTTAATATTGCTAAGAAAACTGTTACTGTTACTGTATCAATGTTTGGCAGAGAAACACCTATGGAGTTGGATTTCACACAGGTTCAGCTTGTAGACTAGGTTATATATTACTGTTATTTGAAAGCTTCAGGCTTTCAGTGGGAGGGAAAATCCCGCTAATTACCACATTATAGGAGGTGCCTAAAAAATGGCAAAGAAAGTACAAGGTTACATTAAGTTACAGATTGCTGCTGGTAAGGCTACACCAGCACCACCGGTTGGTCCTGCTTTAGGTCAGCATGGTGTAAATATTATGGGCTTCTGTAAGGAGTTCAATGAAAGAACTTCTAAGGACGCAGGTCTTATTATTCCTGTTGTTATTACTGTTTATCAGGATAAGAGCTTTACATTTATTACAAAGACTCCACCTGCTGCAGTTCTTTTAAAGAAGGCTTGCAATATCAATTCAGGTTCAGGTGTTCCTAACAAGACTAAGGTTGCTAAGATTTCTAAGGCTGAAATTCAGAAGATTGCTGAAATGAAGATGCCTGACTTAAATGCAGCTAATATTGAAACTGCTATGAGTATGATTGCCGGTACTGCTAGAAGTATGGGTATTGTTGTAGAGGACTAATTTTTTAATTGTTGTTTGTTAAATAGGTGGGAGGGAATGCTCCCGATATTACCACGATAGGAGGAACTATTTTGAAAAGAGGAAAGAAATATCTCGAAAAGACTAAGCTTGTTGATAGAGCTACTTTATATGATGTAGATGCTGCTTGTGCTTTAATTCCACAGGTTAGCACTGCTAAATTTGATGAAACTGTAGAAGCACATATCCGTTTAGGTGTAGACAGCCGTCATGCTGACCAGCAGGTTAGAGGTGCTGTTGTACTTCCTCATGGTACAGGTAAAACTGTTAGAGTTTTAGTATTTGCTAAGGGTGCTAAGGCTGATGAGGCTGAGGCTGCAGGTGCAGATTTTGTAGGTGCAGAAGATATGGTTGCAAAAATTCAGGGCGAAAACTGGTTCGATTTTGATGTAGTTGTTGCTACACCTGATATGATGGGTCTTGTTGGTCGTCTTGGTAGAGTTTTAGGTCCTAAGGGTTTAATGCCTAACCCTAAGGCTGGTACTGTAACTATGGATGTAACTAAGGCTATTGAAGATATTAAGGCAGGTAAGATTGAATACCGTCTTGATAAGACTAATATTATTCATGTTCCTGTAGGTAAGGTTTCTTTCGGTGCTGAAAAGATTAAGGAAAACTTCCAGACTCTTATGAGTGCTATTATTAAGGCTAAGCCATCTGCTGCTAAGGGTACTTACTTAAAGTCAGTTGTTTTAACAACTACTATGGGTCCAAGTGTTAAGGTAAATGCAGCTAAGATTAGCGAATAATTTATCGAATAATTAATTTTTTTTAAACCCTCGTGTAATGCGAGGGTTTTGTTATTATAAAAAAAGGAGCATTTAAGCTCCGCAGATTGTCAAAAAACTAAAAATTTGTTCATTTTTTTATAATTTATTAGGCGACCACTGGTCGCCCCTACATTATAGCTTTTTTAATTATAGCATAGCTTGCTAAAAACTATTGTCCTTGTAGGGGCGATTAGTAATCGCCCGTAAATTGTGAATATAAAATATATTTATTGACAGCCTGAGGAGCATTTAAGCTCCTTTTTATTACTAATTAGTTTTCTGTGTTGTCATTTGGTGTAGTTTCTTCTAAATTTTCTGCTGCTTCTTCAATGGCATCTTCATTAATTTTATCAATACTCATAACCGTTACGCCATCTTCAAGGTTAATAAGTTTAACACCTTGAGTAACTCTGCCTACAGTTGAAATATCCTTAACTCTTATTCTAATTACAACACCTTGGCTTGTAACCATTATAAGCTCCTCACCGTCTTTAACCATGGCAAGACCCATTACACTGCCTGTTTTTTCAGTGATTTTATAGGAAGTAAGACCTTTACCGTTTCTTGACTGAACTTTGTAACTTGAAACATCAGTACACTTACCGTAACCCTTTTCACTTACAAGTAAAACCTTGTAATCAGAATTTACAACATTGGCACCAATAACCACATCTTTATTTACAAGATTAATTGCCTTAACACCTGATGCAGTTCTTCCCATACTTCTTACATCTTTTTCGTTAAATCTAATTGCAAAGCCATTTCTTGTAGCAACAAAAATATCATTATTACCCTCTGTTTCAAATACGGAAATAAGTTCATCACCATCTTTTAAGCCAACAGCAATAAGTCCGTTATTTCTAATATTTGCAAAAGAATTTACGGAAGTCTTTTTAATAATACCATTTTTAGTTAACATAACAAGGAATTTATTAGCATCTATTCCCTTAACAGGAACAATAGCTGAAATATTTTCTCCTTGAGATAAAGGAAGTAAATTCACAATAGGAGTACCCTTGGCATTTCTTCCAGCCTCTGGTATCTGCCAAGTTTTTGTCTTGTAAACTTTTCCTTTATTAGTAAAGTGGAGTAAATAGCTATGGTTAGAGCTTAAAATAATCTTAGATACACTATCTTCATCTCTTGTAGCCATACCTATAATACCTCTGCCGCCTCTGTTTTGGCTCTTGTAGGTATCAAGAGGTATTCTCTTAATATAATTAAGTCTTGTTAAAGTAATAACACTCATTTCATCGGCAATCAAATCTTCCATATCAATATCGCCCATATCCTGAACAAGGGCAGTCTTTCTTTCATCACCGAATTTTCTCTTAATTTCAAGAATTTCTTTCTTAATAACTTCAAAAAGCTTGTTTTCATCAGCAAGAATAGCTCTCATTTCATTAGCAAAAGCTGTTAACTCATTAAATTCATTTTGGAGCTTTTCTCTTTCCATACCAACAAGACTTCTAAACCTCATTTCACAAATTGCATTAACCTGAATATCAGTAAATCCAAATCTTTCAATTAATCTTGCCTTAGCCTCGTTAGTTGTTTGAGAACTTCTTAAAATAGTAATAACTTCATCAATATTATCAAGAGCTTTTAAGAAACCCTCTAAAATATGAAGTCTTTCAAGAGCTTTTTTAAGGTCAAACTTAGTTCTTCTTGTAACAACTTCCTCTTGGAATTTCAAATAATAATGAAGCATTTGCTTAATATTTAAAACCTTTGGAACGCCGTCAACAATAGCTAAGAAATTAATGCTGAAATTTTGCTGTAACTGAGAATATTTATACAAATTATTAAGTACAATTTCAGCAGAAGCATCTTTTTTAACCTCTATTGTAATATAAAGACCGTTTCTGTCATTGGTACTGTCTTGAAGTCCTGAAATACCCTCTATTTTCTTATCCTTTACAAGCTCGGCAATACCTTGAATCATAGTCTTTTTATTAACCTGATAAGGAATTTCAGTAACTATAATTTCTTCTCTGCCATTAGGCTTTGTAACAATTTCAGCCTTAGCTCTTAACCTTATTTTACCTCTGCCTGTTCTGTAGGCATTTATTATGCCGGCTCTACCTAAAATACTTCCACCTGTTGGAAAATCAGGGCCTTTTATAATCTCACATATTTCATCAATATCAGTATCTCTTTGTTCATAGATTTTATTGTCAATTATTTTTACAATAGCATCAATAACTTCTGATAAATTATGAGGTGGAATATTAGTAGCCATACCAACGGCTATACCACTTGAACCATTTACCAAAAGATTAGGTATTCTTGATGGAAGAACAGTTGGTTCTAAAAAGTCGCCGTCATAATTAGGAACAAAGTCAACTGTGTCTTTATCAATATCAGCAAGCATTTCAAGAGAAATTTTTGAAAGTCTTGCCTCTGTATATCTTTGTGCCGCAGCAGGGTAGCCGTCAATAGAACCAAAGTTTCCATGAGGGTCTACCATAGGATAACGCATAGAAAAATCCTGTGCAAGTCTTACAAGGGCATCATAAATTGCAGCATCACCATGAGGGTGATATTTACCCATTGTATCACCTACAATTCTGGCACATTTTTTATGAGCCTTGCTTGGAGACAAGCCCATTTCATTCATAGCATAAAGTATTCTTCTATGAACAGGCTTTAAACCATCTCTTACATCAGGCAAAGCTCTTGCAACAATTACACTCATTGCATAATCTATATAAGATGATTTCATAGTTTCGCTTATTTCAGCGGTAACTATTTTATCAAATTCAGTAGTTCTGTTTTCGTCCATTTTATTACCTCGTTTTTTTGGGGGTGTTACCCCCAAACCCCCAACCAGCTTTTGAAAAAGCTGGGCAAAACTTTTTGTCGGATTAACCTTTGGTTAATCCTTGGGAGTTTATTTTAAGTTATTTTATTAATTTCATTTATCGGTTTACTTTCATTCTTAATGACTGTTATTGTACTTTATTATTTATATTACTGAATAATTTATTTAAAATTTTTATATTACTACACAAAAATTGACCAAATTTCAATCAGCTTTTAAATTTTTACACAAGAATTGACCAAAGGTCAATTCCTTTTAAAAGTTTTTGCCTAGCTTTTTTCAAAAAGCTAGTAGGGGTTTGGGGACAAAGTCCCTGATACAAAGTCCCTAATACATTAAATGTCAAGCGTAGCATATTTGGCTTCCTGCTGAATAAATTCTCGCCTAGGTTCAACATTGTCCCCCATAAGCTTGTCAAAAATTTCATCAGCAAGTCTTGCATCTTCAATAGTAACTTTAACAAGTATTCTTCTGTTAGGGTCCATAGTAGTTTCCCAAAGCTGAGATGCGTCCATTTCACCAAGACCCTTGTATCTCTGAATAGGTTTCATACCCTCAGCACCCATCTCTTCAATGGCTCTGTCTCTTTCTTCATCAGAGTAGGCATAAACAATCTTTTTACCCTTTTCAAGTTTATAAAGAGGTGGTTGTGCAAGATATACATAACCCTCCTCTATTAAAGCAGGCATAAATCTGAAAATAAAAGTAAGAAGCAAAGTAGTAATATGAGCACCGTCAACATCGGCATCTGTCATAAGGACAATTTTATGATAACGAAGTTTACTAATATCAAAATCCTCGTGAATACCTGTGCCAAAGGCAGTAATCATAGACCTTATTTCTTCATTTCCAAGTATTCTGTCAAGTCTTGCCTTTTCTACATTTAAAATCTTACCTCTAAGAGGTAAAATAGCTTGAGTTTTAGCATCTCTTGCCTTAACTGCAGAGCCTCCCGCAGAATTACCCTCGACTATATAAATTTCACACACACTTGGGTCTTTTTCTGAACAGTCAGTAAGTTTTCCCGGAAGTTTGCTTGTTTCAAGAGCATCTTTTCTTCTTACAAGCTCTCTTGCTTTTCTTGCAGCATCTCTTGCTCTTGCAGCCAAAATAGATTTTTCAAAAATAGTTTTAGCTACATTAGGGTGTTCTTCAAGGAAATAGGTTAGTTTTTCAGATAAAACCTGATTTACAGCTCCCGTAACCTCTGAATTACCAAGTTTAGTCTTAGTCTGTCCCTCAAACTGAGGTTCAGAAACCTTTACACTTACAATAGAAGTAAGTCCCTCTCTAATATCCTCACCTGTAAGATTTTTTTCGCTTTCTTTTAAAAGACCAAATCTTTTAGCATAATCATTTAAAGTCTTAGTTAAAGCAGTTCTAAAACCTTGAACATGAGTACCACCGTCAGTAGTGTTAATATTATTAACATAGGAATAATTTGTTTCTATAAAGCCGTCATTATGCTGAAAAGCAACTTCAACTAAAATATCGTCTTTACTTCCTTCACAATAAAAAATATCATCATACATAGGAGTTTTGTTATGATTAATATGGCTTACAAATTCCTTAATACCACCTGTGTAATGATAGGTAAATTCTTTTACTTCTTCTTCTCTAAGGTCAGTTAAAGTAATTTTAATTCCTTTAGTTAAAAAGGCTGTTTCCTGTAAATGCTGTTTTAAGGTTTCAATATTAAAAATAACATCATCAAAAATTTCACTATCAGGCTTAAATCTTACAAAAGTTCCTGTTAAATTACTTTCACATTCTCCAACAACTTTAAGAGGGTGCATTACATGACCTCTTTCATACCTTTGCTCATAAACCTTACCATTGTTATAAATATCAACTATAAGCCACTCACTTAAAGCATTTACTACAGAGGCACCTACACCATGCAAACCACCTGAAACCTTGTATCCTCCACCGCCAAATTTACCTCCGGCATGAAGAATGGTAAATACTACCTCAACAGCCGGAATACCCTTTTGCGGATGAATTCCAATAGGTATACCTCTGCCGTTATCCTTAACTGAAACAGTGCCATCCTCGTGAACAGTAACTTCAATATGAGTACAGTAGCCTGCAAGGGCTTCATCAACTGCATTATCCACAATTTCATACACACAATGGTGCAAACCCCTTGAAGAAGTTGAACCAATATACATACCCGGACGCTTTCTTACTGCCTCAAGACCTTCTAATATTTG
>JBJFFW010000205.1:0-3342 GCA_051892075.1 Lachnospirales bacterium | reverse complement strand
CCACTTTTTATGGGGCTTGTTGGAAATGCTATTAAATATATGGAGCAATAATTTTTACAAGGGTTTTGTTTTTTGGATCTTTGCCCCCAAACTCCCACTAGCTTTTTGAAAAAAGCTAGGCAAAAACTTTTAAAGGGCTTGACCAAGGTCAATCCTCAGGATATCTATAAATATATTTTCTATTCATAATTTGCAGGAGATTAGTAATTGTCCTTACAAGGACAACAGTTCTTTGCAAAATATGCTACAATTAAAAAATATATTGTAGGGGCGACCAGTGGTCGCCCATTAAATCACAGAAAATAAATGAAATTTTAGTTTTCTGAAAATCTGCGGATTGACCAAGGTCAATCCGTTGTTTTTAATTCATAATGTTTTTTTATATTAGTCAAGAGATTAAGTATGTTAAAATTATTTTGGTGATGAAATATGATTAGCTATGAACCATTTTATAAAAGTCTATTTAAAAAAGGGATAACAGAATATAATTTAATATTTAAACAGGGATTTTCGGCAAATACTTTATATAGAATAAAGCAAGGTAAACCCATTAGTACAAAGACTTTAGATGCCTTATGTTATGCCTTAGACTGTGAAGTAAGTGATATTATAAAATTTGAAAAAGAATAGCCAAAACTACCCATATAACAATTTTATGACTCATTTACTCTTTTACCTGTCATATTTTCAATTTCAAGAACTATAATATTTACTTTATCCTTATACTTTTCAATTTCATTTTCAATATATGTAGGCTCCAGACCAAAAAATTTTAGTCCTATTTTTCTTACATACTCTATAATCTTATTTTTATCTTCCAAAATACTCATTTTACCAAATACAATTACACTATTAAAATCAAGTCCTCTTTTACCCTCAATTTCTGTACCCTTATCTATTACACAATAAGATACTTTGTTATTATTTTTTATGGCATCAATTTTATGACCCTCTTTAGCACAGTGAAAATATAGTTTACCATCTTCATAATAATGATTTAAAGGAATAGAATAAGGATAACCACTATCACCTAAAACAGCCAAAAATCCTCTTGGCTCATTTTTTAATATTTCAATACATTTTTCATCAGATATTTGTTGATTTATTCTTCTCATTTTTCTAAACATATTATAACCTCTAAAATTTTAATTTTATATTTCTATATCATAACTTAATACCGCTTTATGAAATATACAACACTTTTTTATTGAATTTAACTAAAAAAGACGGCTACTTTAAAAGCAGCCGTCAAATTTATTAAACTTTAAATATTAGTTCTTCTGAACACCTTCAGCACCAAGAGCCTTAATTTCATCAAAACCTGTCTGGAAATCAGCAGCAAACTTATTGTTATTAGCTAATTCGTAAAGGCGAGTAGCAGTACCAAGAATATCACTATTTACATCGTCTAATTCGCCTTCAGCAATTTCAGTAAGTACCTTTTCAGCAATTACCTTAACCTCAGCAGAAGCTTCGTCAAATTCAGTCTTAGCATCACCTGTAAGCTTTGCACCGTCTTCAGCAAGTGCATCAGCATATTCAGTTAACTTAGCAGACATTTCAACAAGAAGTTCTTGAGTAATAATAAGTGTCTGGCCATTGTCATCTACATGAGTAGTTTCACCAAATGCACCTTCTTCAAGAATTTCCTTGTTAGCTTCTTCAGCAGTCTTTAACTGACGCTGTAATACTTCGTAAGCATATTCATAATCCTTATCCATCATAACAGCCATTTCAGCTCTTGTAATGTAAGAATCTGGGTTACAAGTACCATCTGCATTACCATTAACAATACCTACATCAGTTAAGAATGCACAGTATGGAGCTGACCACCAAGAAATATCAGCAACATCACTATACTTGTTATTTACATCAAGGCTAGTGCTAGTTACATCTTCACCTAAATATTCAAGAGTCTTAGCAGTAAGAACGAACATTTCTTCTCTTGTACAGTAGTTTTCAGGCTTATAGTTGTTATCGCCGTAACCACTTAAAATACCTGCAGAATAACCCATTGCACAATCATTGTAGTAATACTTAGACTGGTCAACATTATCTGTAAAGTTCTTAGTAATTTCAACATCGATACCTAATACTCTATTAATAATAATAGCAAAGTCGCATCTCTTACATGGAAGACCAGGTCCGAATAATCCATCACCAATACCGCTTAAAATACCTAATTCAGAAAGCTTCTGAATAGAATCCTTAGCCCATGGATAATTGTCAAGGTCAGTGTAGTTACCCTTTTCAGGATCTCTTTCTGTAGGTGGATTAATAGTAATAGGACCGTTAGGAGTATCAATTACTACAGAAATAGACTTCTTAGTAGTTTCTACAGTCTGGTCTTCTTTTTCAGTTGTTGTTGCTTCTGTTGCAACAGTTGTAGTTGTAGTTGTAGTAGTAGTTTTTATACTACCACCGCCACCACCGCCGCCACCAGTGCTTCCGCCCTGAGTAGCAGTAATTTCAATATATCCGTTGGCTACATTAGTAGAATTTGTTACATTATCGCTGCCATATAAAACTGCATCATCATAAGTAAGGTTGATATAATACTTATTACCAACTACAGGATTAGGAGCTACAACTTTGAAAGTAAGATTAAAAGCTGTAAGTTCACTATCTGCAGCAGCAGCCTTACCTGCAACAGAAGATGAATAAGCAAACTTAACTCTACCTAATTCTGCCTCAGTCTTAACACCGTCAGCTCCCTTACCTGCAAAGCTTGGATTACCCGCAGCAGGAGTATGATTAACACTCTTAGACATAAGGTCTTCTGTTGATAAAGAGAAAGCTCCGGCAGTTGCACCGGTTACCATAAGTTCCGCAGGATTATAATTTACATATACAGTATAGTTTTCTGTATCAGTATTATTAAAAATCTTAACAGGAACATCCACACTTGGCTGTGCCTTAGCTTCACTTACAGTATAGCTCTTAATTTTCTCATCTTCAAAACCCATTGCCCAGCTATCAGGCTTAGCAAAAGTGAAAACAGAAAAAGATGAGCAAACCATAGCAGTTGCAAGAACAGCACTTAAAATTTTGCTAATTGATTTTTTCACCATTTTTTCCTCCTTAATATATTTCTTCACGGAGAGAAACCCCTTCTCCCACAATCTGAATACTATTCAATTTAGATTATAAGCCTTTTCAGCAAAAAAGTCAATTCAAATTTAAAAATTTTTAGTATCAATTTTAACAAATATAATCATATTAATTTGTACAAATAGCCAATTTCTTTGCATTTTTATAGATTTATTACTTTTATTTATTAATTTATTTAGCTATCTTTATAATTTTATTATTATTTTAGATATTTTTCGTTATATCAATATA
>JBJFFW010000204.1:0-3349 GCA_051892075.1 Lachnospirales bacterium | reverse complement strand
GTATAATCCCATTTTTTTCAAAAGTTCAAGCTGTTTTTTGCTTTCTGTAGTGTTGCCAACATTTACAACAGATTTTATAACCAAACCTTTTTTGTTATAAAGAGAGTTAAACCACCTGTAAACCCAAGCTACAGGCAAAAATATCTTTGGTTTGTCATAATACCAATTAATAAGACCTCGCATTGTATCATCATTAGGAAAGGCTTTATTTAACAAATATGAAAATACACTTTTATTTTTTTCAATTCTCTCTCTGTTATCAGCAACGCCTAAATTATTTCTTGCAAAGCCAAAAGCTCCACCCTCTAAAATATAATCAAAAATTTCATTATATAAATCATCATCAATTTTTGCATCAAAATCTATATTAAACATTCTTACACAAACAGCTAATATATTATTTGCAAAAAGCTCTATTTTAAGCTTTTTAAATTCATTTTTTATATATTTCCAATCAAGGCTGTCCTTATATTTTTTTACGAATAAAGCAATATCTAAAATCATTCTTACTCCGCAGCCTTCACCATAAAAATGCTTCATTGTGTGAAGCATCATATAAATAAAATGAAAATTATTGTTAAGCTCAAAGCTGCAGCCTTTCATTACAACTGCCTTATCAAAAATATTTGACATATATTTATTATAATCCATATACCCTATATCAGCATCTACAAGACCACTTCTAAATTCAATAGTCATATCATTTTTCTTATAACTCCACTCACCATCATAAATTTTATTTAATTTAAAGCCTGCTGATACTAATACATCTTTAATTTTTTCTAAATCTTCTTCTTTAGCAATAAAATCAATATCACCCATTGACCTCATATCTTTTTCAGTATACAAATCTCTTAAAATATATCCTTTTACAACTATATGAGGTATATTTGCCTTATTTAAAGCAGAGGTTGCATCACTAAAAATACTTTCTGTTAAAATTCCCCTCCTAGCTCCGTCAAACACCATAAAATCAAACATTTCATAACATTCAAGAGGCATTTTAATATTACTTCTGTTTACAACAACTCCAACAATACCAAGCATGGAATGAATTTCAGCCAAATGCTTAATTTCAAACCAATCAATATCTTTTGGAGGAATATATTCTCCACCATATATAAATTTATTTACAATATCCAAAAAATTTTGTCTGTTATCCATACCATACCCACTTTACAACACTGAAATAAATATACCTATAACAATAACTACAGCACATATTAACCTAAAAATAATATTTTTTTCTTTAAACACAAGTCTGCCTCCAATTATTGTTACAAAACAGGCTGATTGCTTTAAAACCGTCATAACAGATACACTGCTATCAGGCATACTGTTGGCAACAAATAAAGCCTTATCCCCCACAACAAAAAGCACACTCATTAAAATTATCCATAAATTATCTTTAATACATTTCCAATTTACCTTTTCTCTTGTAATTAATATGTATAAAAAATAAAATACAACCATCATAGCCATAAACCAAAACTGGAGCTGACTGCTTGTCATACTTTTCATTAAAACCTTGTCCATAATGCCTGAAGTGGCATTTAAAATGCAGGATATAAGTGCCATAAAAGCATATTTTAGGCTTATTTCATTTTTAGCACCCTTATTATAATTTACGGCTAAAAGTCCAATCATAACTATAAAAAGTCCAAAATACTGATTTAATTTTAATACTTCTCCTAAAAGCAATACACTCATTACCGCCGAAAAAAGAACTCCCGATAAATCCATTACACCATAAAAACTAACAGGGAGTTTTTTAAGAGCCTTAAAACCAAGTACCCAAGCACTAAAAACTATAAGACTTTTTACAGCAATAATTCCAATATAACTTATATCAAGCTTAAAAGCTTCAGGAGCTGTTGGAGTTACCATTATAAATCCAATTACAGTATAGAAAAATAAAACTTCCATAACTGTACTTTTTTCAAGAGCTTTTTTCTTAATAACATCTCTTATGCCTTTTAATATACCATATAAAAGCACAAGTATAACCCACATCTTTAGCATATTAACCTCCAAAGCTTAAATTACAAATAATTTTTAAGCTTGTACAAATCCTCAATATACACTTCTCTAAGACTTCTGTTATAAATAACAGATGCCGGATGATAAAGAGGAAAAAGTTTAATTTCATCTAAATTTAAAAGTTCACCATGACAATCACCAATTACAATTTTTTTATTCATTGTAACATTTTTTAAAGCAAAGTTTCCAAGAGTTACCACAAGTTTTGGCGATACAATTTCAATTTCCCTATGTAAATAAGGCACAAAAAACGAAAGTTCTTCCCTATTTGGAGGTCTGTTTACAGGTTTATTGGTTTTAGGACTAAGTTTATAAGGTCTTAATTTTACAACATTTGAAATATATAAGTCTGACCTGTTAAGTCCTAAAATTTCCAAAAACTCATTAAGGTTTTGACCTGCCTTTCCCACAAAAGGCTTGCCCTGTTTTTCCTCCTCGCCTCCCGGAGCTTCACCAATAAGCATAATTTTAGCACCTAAATTGCCATCACCAAATACAACTTTTCTATCTCCAAATATTTTTTTACTTTCTAAAGCCATTTCATTGTTAAAGCTTTCCATTTTTTTACTTCTCCAATCTTAATATTACAGCAAGTATTAATCCAAATATAAGTCCACCAATATGGGCAAAATTATCTATATTAGTCATAAAAAAACCACTGAATATACCTATAATAGCATAAAGTACAGCTACAGAATAATCAAACCCACCTATATTTTTCTTTATCTTTTTAATCATATATATAAGTCCGCCTATTATTCCAAATATAGCACCTGATGCACCTACTGCCACTCCATAAGGAGCTACTAAAAAACTTACTAAGCCTGCTCCTATTCCACTTAAAATATATAATACTAAAAATTTAATACTGCCGGAATATTTTTCAAGCCTTGTACCAATTATAAAAAGTGTAAAGGTATTGCATACAAAATGCTCAATTCCCCCATGGGTAAACATATAAGTAAAAAGCCTGTAATACTCACCCTTTGAAACCAAGTTTTTATCAAGCCACATTTTTTCTATAATACTGCTTCCAAAATCCGTATACATAATAATTAAAAACACTAAATTTAGCATCATTAAAATATAGGTTACAATAGGAATATGTGATTTAATAAGAATTTCATTTGCAATTTCTTTTTGTTTTAAAAGGCTTCTTGTATCAACACTATGACCTGTGTCATTTTCAAAAGACTCAATTAAGGCTTGTCTTATTCCTAAAATATCATCAGGTTGAGAGCCTTTTACAATTATGCTTTCACTTGTTGTATCTATAAGCCATTTAATATTTACAGTTTTTCCATTAGAT
>JBJFFW010000203.1:0-3361 GCA_051892075.1 Lachnospirales bacterium | reverse complement strand
CTTGTACTAATGGTCGTATGGACGATTTAAGAATTGCTGCTAAAATTCTTGAGGGCAAAAAGGTTAACCCTAATCTTAGAGTTATTATTCTTCCTGGTACTCAGAAGATTTATCTTCAGTGTATAGAAGAAGGTATTGCTAAGATTTTTGTTGAGTCTGGCTGTGTATTCTCAACTCCTACTTGTGGTCCATGTCTTGGTGGTCACATGGGTATCCTTGCTAAGGGAGAAAAGGCTTTATCTACAACAAACAGAAACTTTATAGGTCGTATGGGACATCCTGAATCTTTCGTTTATTTAGCAAGTCCTGCTGTTGCAGCTGCATCAGCTCTTACAGGAAAGATTACAGACCCTGCAAATGTATAAGGAGGTAGCGAAAAATGGACGCTAAAGGAACAGTTTTTAAATATGGTGATAATATAGATACAGATGTTATTATTCCTGCCAGATACTTAAATTCATCTGACCCTAGGGAACTTGCAAAACACTGTATGGAAGATGCAATTCATTCAACAGTTAAGTTTGCTGAAAATGTTAAGGAAGGCGACATTATTGTTGCTGAAAAGAATTTTGGCTGTGGTTCTTCAAGAGAACACGCACCTATTGCAATTAAGGCAAGCGGTATTTCTTGTGTAATTGCTAAGACTTTTGCAAGAATTTTCTATAGAAATGCTATTAATATCGGTTTACCAATTCTTGAATGTGAAGAAGCTGCAAATGATATTGATATGGGTGATGAGGTAGAAGTAGATTTTAACACAGGTGTTATTACTAACATTACTAAAAATAAGACTTATCAGGCTGAGCCTTTCCCTGAATTTATGCAGGAAATGTTTAAGGTTGGCGGTCTTATTGAACAGACTAAGGTAAAATTAGGTTTAAAGTAATTGTAATTTGAAAAGAGGTAAATTAAAATGAATTATAAAATTGCTGTTGTAGCCGGTGACGGTATCGGCCCTGAAGTAATGGAGCAAAATATTAATGTATTAAATGCTGTTGGCAAAAAGTTTGGTCACACATTTGAATATACTTATGTTTTAGGTGGCGGCTGTGCTATTGATAAATATGGTGAGCCACTTCCACAGGAAACTATTGATGTTTGTAAGGCTAGTGATTCTGTACTTCTTGGTGCAGTTGGCGGTTGGCAGTGGGATACTCTCCCAGGTGATAAAAGACCTGAAAGAGCTTTACTTGGTTTAAGAGGTGCTTTAGGCTTATATGCTAACCTTAGACCTGCTACTTTACATGATGCTTTAAAAGATGCTTGTCCTTTAAAGCCTGAGCTTGTAGCTGACGGAGTAGATATTATGGTTGTAAGAGAGCTTACAGGTGGTATGTACTTTGGTGAAAAGGGCAGAAAGCAGACTGATATGGGCGAGGCAGCTTATGATGTTGAGCAGTATTCAGTTAAGGAAGTTGAAAGAATTGCAAGAACAGCTTTTGAAATTGCAAGAAAGAGAAATAAGCATGTTACTAATGTAGATAAGCAGAATGTTCTTGAATCTTCAAGATTATGGAGAAGTGTTGTTCTTGAGGTTGCTAAGGATTATCCTGATGTAGAGCTTGACCACTTATATGTAGATAATGCTTCTATGCAGTTAATTATGAGACCTACAACATTTGATGTTATTGTAACAGGTAATATTTTTGGTGATATTTTATCTGATGAGGCTTCTCAGATGACTGGTTCTATTGGTATGTTGCCATCTGCAAGCTTAGGTGAGGGTACTCTTGGTATGTATGAGCCTGTTCATGGTTCTGCTCCTGATATTGCAGGCAAGGATATTGCTAACCCTATTGCTACTATTCTTTCAGGTGCTATGATGTTAAAATATAGCTTTGGCTTGCTTGAAGAAGCTAAGTGCATTGAAGATGCAGTTACTAAGGTGCTTAATTTAGGATATAGAACAGGCGACATTATGAGTGAGGGTATGACTCAGGTTGGCTGTAAGGAAATGGGTAAGTTAGTTATTGAAAATCTTTAATTATATAGGCTGTAGCCAATACTACAGCCTTTGTTTGATACATAAGGAGTGAAAGTTATGATAAGTGACAGAGTAAAAAAAGGTCCTGACAAAACTCCTCATCGTTCTTTATTTAAGGCGATGGGTTATACTGATGAAGAACTTGCAAGACCTCTTATTGGTGTAGTTAATGCACAAAATGAAATTATTCCTGGACATATTCACCTTGATAATATTGCAAAGGCTGTTAAGGCCGGTATTTTAGCAGCAGGTGGTACTCCTATTGAAGTGCCTGCTATTGGTGTATGTGACGGTATTGCTATGGGACATATTGGTATGCACTATTCTCTGCCTACAAGAGAATTAATTGCCGATTCTGTAGAGTGTCAGGCAACAGCTCATGCCTTTGACGGTCTTGTGCTTATTCCAAACTGTGATAAGATTGTGCCTGGTATGCTTATGGCTGCTGCAAGATTAAATATTCCTGCTATAGTATGTTCAGGTGGCCCTATGCTTGCAGGTCGTAAGTGTGGTGAAAAACTTAGTCTTTCTAAGACTTTTGAGGCAGTTGGTGCTTATGAGGCAGGTCTTATTGATGATAAGGAATTAAAGGAATTTGAAAACAAGTCTTGTCCAAGCTGCGGCTCTTGTTCAGGTATGTATACAGCTAACTCAATGAACTGTTTGTCAGAGGTTATTGGTATGGCACTTCCTGGAAATGGTACTATTCCTGCTGTTTATGGTGATAGAATTACTCTTGCAAAGCACGCAGGTATGCAGATTATGAAACTTGTTGAAAAGGATATTAAGCCTAGAGATATTATGAATGAAAAGGCTTTTAGAAATGCTTTAACTATGGATATGGCTCTTGGCTGTTCTACTAATTCAATGCTTCATCTTCCTGCTATCGCTCACGAGGCTGGTGTTGAATTAAATCTTGACTTAGCTAATGAAATAAGCTCAAAAACTCCAAACCTTTGCCATTTAGCTCCGGCAGGCTCAAATTATATTGAGGAATTAAATGAAGTTGGCGGTATTAGAGCTGTTATGAAGGAAATTTCAAAGCTTGGTTTATTAGAGCTTGATAATCCTACTGTTACATTACATACTGTAGGTGAAAATATTGCAAATTCTAATGGTGCTGACGGAAATATTATTAGAACTGTTGAAAATCCATACTCAACTACAGGCGGTATCGCAGTTTTAAGAGGTAATATTGCAAAGGACGGTTGTGTAGTTAAGAGAAGTGCTGTTGCACCTGAAATGTTAAAGCACAGTGGTCCTGCAAGAGTGTTTAATTCTGAAGAAGAAGCCATTGCAGCTATTTTCGGTGGCAAAATTGTTAAGGGTGATGTAGTTGTAATTTTATATGAAGGACCTAAGGGTGGTCCTGGTATG
>JBJFFW010000202.1:0-15444 GCA_051892075.1 Lachnospirales bacterium | reverse complement strand
AGTTAAAGAGGGTCATACATTTATAAGTCTTAGAGAACTTGAAAATGCAGATTTTAAGGTGGATTATAATCCTGATACAAAACTTCTTATATTAAATAACAAATTAAATAATCTTCCTGTAAGTGTAAACGGAAATATAAAAGAAGTATCGGCAATAAATGTAGAGGGAAATAACTATATTAAACTTAGAGATTTGCCAAATATTTTAGATAATGTGGAAATAGACTATTTTGATAAAAATATTGTGCTGACATTTAGAAATGAATAATGAAAAAGGAGTCGAAGAAACGACTCCTTTGTTGTTGTGCAAAAATAAATTATGCTTCAGTAGCTTCTTCAGCTTCAGTCTCAGCATCAGCATCAGCAGCGTCAGCCTCAGTTGCATCTTCTTCAGCTTCAGCATCATCAGCTTCAGCATCATCAGCTTCAGTAACTTCTTCATCATCAGCTTCCTCTGCAACAGCAGCTTCAGTAGTAGCTTCTTCTTCACTTGGAGCAGCAGAAGAACCGCAACCTACTAATGATAATACGCTTAATGCTAAACAAGCAACACAAGCTAACTTAACTAACTTTTTCATAATAATTACCTCTTCTCTATGTAATATTTTTTACGATTTGAGTATAGCACTATAGGTATAATTTGTCAATAAATTTAAAAAAATTTCACACAACAAAATTGTTTAAAATTTGCTAAATACATATTTTAAACAGCTTAAAAAATTTTGTTGAGCTTAGCTTATATATATGTTAAAATTATAAAAAATGACAATAGGAGAAGAATTTATGAGTATTTTAACAGTAAAGAATATGAGCCATATTTTTGGTGGCAGGGTTATATATGAAGATGTTTCTTTTCAGATTAATAAGGGAGAACATGTTGGTTTTATTGGTGCAAATGGTGAGGGCAAATCTACCTTTATGAAGATTATTACAAATAAGCTTATGCCTGATGAAGGTGTTATAGAGTGGTCAAAAAGAGTAAGAGTAGGCTATATGGACCAGCACGCAGAGCTTAAAAAGGGTATGAGTGTAAGAGATACTCTTAAAACAGCCTTTGATTATTTGTTTGAAATTGAAAAAGAACTTACAGATACTTATTCTAAAATGGCTGATGAAAATGCTGATGTGGATAAACTTATGGAGTTAGCCTCTGAACTTCAGGATATTATTGACACAAGCGATTTTTATATGATAGATACAAAAGTTGAGGAAGTTGCAAGAGGTATAGGGCTTACAGATATTGGACTTGAAAAGGATGTTGATGAACTTTCGGGAGGTCAGAGAAGTAAGATTTTACTTGGAAAACTTCTTCTTCAAAATCCTGATATTTTGCTTTTAGACGAGCCTACAAATTATCTTGATGAGGAACATATAGCATGGCTTAAAAATTATCTTTTAAATTATGAAAATGCTTTTATTTTAATTTCTCACGATATGGAGTTTTTAAATGCCGTTGTAAATATAATTTATCATGTTGAAAATGCTCATATTACAAGGTATGTTGGAGATTATAATGAATTTTTAAGACTTTATGATTTAGCTAAAAAACAGCTTGAGGCAGCCTACAACAGACAGCAAAATGAAATTAATAAACTACAGGATTTTATTGCAAGAAATAAAGCAAGAGTTGCAACTGCAGGTATGGCAAGGGCAAGACAGAAAAAACTTGATAAAATGGACATAATAGAGCTTGCAAAGGAAAAGCCAAAGCCTGAATTTAGATTTTTAAATGCCAAAGCATCAGATAAACTTATTTTTGAGGCAAAAGACTTGGTTATAGGATATGACAAACCTCTTACAAAGCCAATTAATTTTTTAGTTGAAAGAGGAAGTAAAATTGCAATTATTGGTGCTAACGGTATTGGAAAAACCACTCTTTTAAGAAGTCTTTTAGGAGAGATTAAGCCTGTTTTGGGAAGTGTTGAAGTAGGTGGCAATCAGTTTATAGGATATTTTGAACAGGAAATAAAAGAAGATAACACAAATACCTGTATTGAAGATGTATGGAATGAATTTCCTTCTCTTAACCAAAGTGAAGTCAGAAATATTTTGGCAAAATGCGGACTTACAACAGACCAAATTGAAAGTAAGGTGTATGTTTTAAGTGGTGGTGAACAGGCTAAGGTAAGACTTTGTAAAATTATGAATAAAGAAAATAATATTCTTATTTTAGATGAGCCTACAAACCACCTTGATATAGATGCAAAAGAGGAGCTAAAAAGAGCCTTAAAAGAATTTAAGGGTACTATAATTATGGTTTGTCATGAGCCTGAATTTTACAGAGAGGTTTGTAATGAAATATGGGATGTATCAGAGTTTAAATAGGAAGTGATTTTATGTTTTTTATTATGCCTATAATATTTTTATTTCTTAATTTATATGTATTTTTAAGATTAAGATTTTATGTTAAATCAGTTTTTAACAGTAGAAAAATAAATATTTTATATTATATTTTATATCTTATAATAATTTTATTAATTATTTATAGTGGAGTAAAAGGATATGTTTTTGGTTTGGCATTTAGCTTGTATATGGCTGTATTTTTATATGGTTTTATCGTTGTTTTAATAGTAGATATTTTAAGGATATTTATTAAAAAAGTAAGTGATAAAAAATGGTTTGGCATAATAAGCTTATCTGTATTTTTAATAGTTTTCTATGGATTTATTAATTCATATATAATAGATATTAAGGAGTACAATATAGAAAATACAAAAAACATAAATCCTTTAAAAATCCTACAAATTTCAGACACTCATTATGGTGCTACTCAAGGTATACATAAGGCTAAGGAAATGGTTAATAAAATAAATAATGAAAATGCTGATATAGTTTTATTTACGGGGGATATTTTTGACGGTGATTACTCTTGGGTAAAAAATCCTGATGAAATAGCAAATACTCTTTCAACTATTAATTCTAAATATGGTACTTATGCCTGCTTTGGCAATCACGATAATTATGGTGGCTTAACAAAGGAAATGTATGAATTTTTAGAAAAAGCCAACATAAATTTACTTGAAGATGATTATAAATTAATTAATAATGAATTTTATGTTATTGGCAGAGTTGACTCTAAAAGTTTTGAATATCCTAATGTAAAATCCATAGGTGAAATTACCAAAGATATTGATAAATCAAAATTTATAATATCATTAGACCACAGACCAAAGGAGCTTTTAGAAAGTGAAAAAGCCGGAGTGGACTTAGTTTTAAGCGGACATACCCACAAAGGGCAAACTTTTCCTTTTAATATAGTAATTAAATATTTTTGGGATAATTCTTATGGCTTAAAAGAATATGGAAATATGACAAGTATTGTAACAAGTGGAGTAGGTATATGGGGACCTCCTATACGAGTTGGTACAGATAGTGAAATAGTTGTAATAAACATAAATTGATAAAAAAATACATCATTGAAACTTATCTTTGATGTATTTTTTTAGAATTGGTAAAATAAGGTATAAATTTGTTAAATACTATTGACAAAATGCTATAATCGTGGTATAGTTAGCTATAGTTAATCGAGTTAGTTTGTGATAACTTATGTCATTCCGTTAGGAGGGGATTTTATTGAAAACTTTGAAAGATGCCCAAATTGGTGAAACTGTAAAAGTTGTAAAAATCAATGGTGTTGGTGCTTTAAGAAGAAGAATTATGGATATGGGAATTACAAAAGGTGTTAGTATTTATGTTAGAAAGGTTGCGCCTTTAGGGGACCCTTTTGAAATAACAGTTCGTGGGTATGAGCTTAGTCTTAGAAAGGCTGATGCTGAAATTATTGTAGTAGAATAATGTTTTTTAATTATGAGTTAGCTTAGACTAATTTTTAATATACTTTTGAAAGGAGTTATATAAATGGCAATTAGAATTGCTCTTGCAGGTAATCCCAATAGTGGTAAGACAACTTTGTTTAATGCCTTAACAGGGTCTAATCAGTTTGTTGGAAACTGGCCTGGTGTTACTGTAGAGAAAAAAGAGGGAAAATTAAAAGGATATAAGGATGTAATAGTTACTGACCTTCCGGGTATTTATTCACTTTCTCCATATACCCTTGAAGAAGTTGTGGCGAGAAATTACATATTAGATGAAAAGCCTGATGTAATTTTAAATATTATTGACGGTACAAATCTTGAAAGAAATTTATATCTTACAACTCAGCTTGTTGAAACAGGTATTCCTGTTATAGCGGCTGTAAATATGATTGACCTTGTGGAAAAAAACGGAGATAAATTAAACATTGATAATTTATCAAAGGCTTTAGGCTGTAAGATTATAGAAATTTCAGCTTTAAAAGGTACTAATATTTTAGAAGCTGCAAAACTTGCTGTTAGTGCCGTAGGAAATAAAAATGAAATTTTGCGTAAATTCAGTGATGATGTAGAGCAGGCGTTATATGAAATCGAAAATAAGCTTGATGTTGAGGATGAATTAAAGAGGTTCTATGCAGTTAAACTTTTTGAAAGAGATGAAAAGATATCTCTTAAAAATCCTCCTGATGTTGAAGATATTATTAAAAAAATTGAAGAAAAATATGATGATGACAGCGAAAGTATCATTATAAATGAAAGATATGAATATATTACAAGAGTAATAAAAAGCTGTTATGAAAAGAAAACAGAAAACGAGTTAACTATTTCTGATAAAATAGATAAAATTGTTACAAACAGAATTTTGGCACTTCCTATTTTTGTTGCAGTAATGTTTATTGTTTATTATGTATCTGTTACAACTGTTGGTTCTATTGCTACTGATTGGGCAAATGACGGTGTGTTTGGTGATGGCTGGTTCCTTTTTGGAAATGGCAGAACTGCTTATGATGAGGCTGTTGGCGAATTTGATGAGGCTAATATCATTATTGAGGCAAATAATAACGGTGAAAATGTATATGTAATAGAAGATGAGGACGGAAACGAAATTGAAAATGTTATAACTGATGAAGTTTTACAAGAGGCAGTAGAAACTTTAGAATCAGAGCCTGACCCAAGTGAATACGGATTATGGGTTCCTGGTATTCCTGTAATAATTGAGAGAGGACTTGATGGACTAAACTGTGCTGATTGGTTAAAGAGTCTTATACTTGATGGTATAGTAGCCGGTGTAGGTGCTGTACTTGGTTTTGTGCCACAGATTTTAGTATTATTTATATTCCTTGCCTTTTTGGAGGCTTGTGGCTATATGGCAAGAGTTGCTTTTATAATGGATAGAATTTTTAGAAAATTCGGTTTATCAGGAAAATCATTTATACCTATGCTTATTGGTACAGGTTGTGGTGTTCCGGGTGTAATGGCATCAAGAACCATTGAAAATGAAAGAGATAGAAAAATGACTGTTATGACAACAACATTTATTCCATGTAGTGCAAAACTTCCTATTATTGCCTTAATTGCCGGAGCTTTGTTTGACAATGCTTGGTGGGTGTCACCTAGTGCATACTTTATGGGAATAGCTGCCGTTGTTATTTCAGGTGTTATTTTAAAGAAAACAAAGATTTTTGCAGGAGAGGCATCACCATTTGTTATGGAGCTTCCTGCTTATCATATGCCAACAGTTTTAAATGTATTAAAGAGTATGTGGGAAAGAGGCTGGTCTTTTATTAAGAAAGCAGGTACTATTATATTACTTTCAACTATTTTTGTATGGTTTACTTCTAACTATGGCTTTACTGAAAATGGCTTTGGTGCTGTTGATGAATTTGGAGAAGGAAGTATACTCTTTATTATTGGCAATAGTCTTAAATGGATTTTTGCTCCTATTGGCTTTGGCAATGCAAAGGCTACTGTTGCAACATTTACAGGTCTTATTGCCAAGGAAAATGTAGTAGGTACATTTGGTATTTTATATGGTGCAGGTGAAATTGCTGAAGACGGAGCTGAAATTTGGTCTACAATAGCAAGTTCTTATACTTCTGTTGCAGCTTATTCATTCCTTGCATTTAACCTTTTATGTGCTCCTTGTTTTGCTGCAATGGGTGCTATTAAAAGAGAGATGACCTCTCCTAAGTGGACCTGTTTTGCAATAGGCTATCAATGTGTATTTGCTTATGTTATTTCTCTTATTATTTATCAGTTTGGCAGTGCAATTTTACTTGGTGAAATAAATGTGGCAGGTTTAATTGCTGCAACAATACTTGTTATTATATTACTTTATCTTTTATTCAGACCGAATAAAGCAGATAAGTTTAGGGTTTCAGCTATTAAATAATTTAGGAGATGACTTTAAATGGGAACAATTTTAGTTGCTGTTATATTATTAATTATGGTTATTTTAATAATAAGAAGTATTATTAAAAATAAAAAATCAGGTGGCTGTGGTTGTGGCTGTGAGGGCTGCAAAAATAAGTGCCATTAAATTAAAAAAGTCTGAAATTAGTTTTTTAAGCTAATTTCAGACTTTTTTTATACATTTTTTATTCAACAGATGCTAATACTAATTTAGGGTCTGTTGAAATTTCATCTTTAAATACTGAAAATTCAATGTGAGGTCCTATAGCTGAGCTATATTTTGTAGGTTCTGCCACTGTGCCTATTTTTTCTCCACGATATACAGTCTGTCCTTCAGATACGGTGGTATTATCCTGAAGCTGACTGTATGTAGACATCCAGCCGTTACCATGGTCTATTGAAACTGTCACACCTTTTTCATCATCTTTTGTAATTGATGCTACAACTCCGTCAGCACTTGCACATATTTCACTTCCAAGAGGGGCAGAAATAGAAATAGAGTCATTTGTTCTGTACTGGTCAAGAGTTTTATCATAAATTGCAGATTCACTGCTGTAATCCATTAAAATCTGTCCTTCTACAGGCCAGTCCATTTCGTCATTTTCCGTAAATAGCTTAGCAGTTTTTTCATTATTTGCTGCTGTGTTTGAAATTTCACTTTCAACAGTTTTATTAGTTGTTTGTTCTGTTACATTTTCTTTTTCCTCAACTTTTGCCTGTGAGGTCGTAACCTGACTTATAGGCTTTACATTTGATTTATCAACAGCCGCAGTTTCCTCCTTTGTAATATTTTTATCATCTGATGGACTGTTTAAAATGGTAATTGCAAATGCAAGTAATAAAAATACTGTCGCAACAGAATATAAAGTCAAATAAAATCCCTTTTTATCCTTGTTATCCTTTTGCATTATTACACCTCCTGATTATATTATTGACTTTAAAAATTTATATTATACAATAAAATAAATAAATTTTAGTATACAAATTTGAAAAAGTGTTGTATAATTGTATAAAATAGTTTTTATGGAGGAAACAAAATGAGCATTAGTTTAAAAGGAAGAAACTTCCTTAAATTATTAGATTATACACCTGAAGAAATTAAGTATTTGCTTGATTTATCTGCAAAACTTAAATATATGAAGAAAAATAGTATTCCTGTAGATAAGTTAAAGGGCAAAAATGTTGCTCTCATTTTTGAAAAAACAAGCACTAGAACTCGTTGTTCTTTTGAAGTGGCTGCTTATGATTTAGGTATGGGCTGTACATATCTTGACCCAACAGGCTCTCAAATTGGCAAAAAAGAAAGTATTGCTGACACAGCAAGAGTTCTTGGCAGAATGTATGACGGTATTGAATATCGTGGCTTTGGTCAGGATATTGTTGAAACCCTTGCAAAGTATGCAGGAGTACCTGTTTGGAATGGACTTACAAATGAATTTCACCCAACTCAAATGCTTGCAGATTTACTTACCATAAGAGAGCATTTTGGCAAATTAGAGGGTATTAAGCTTGTATATATGGGTGATGCCAGATATAATATGGGTAATTCTTTAATGGTTGCCTGTGCAAAAATGGGTATGGAATTTACTGCCTGCACATCTAAAAATTATTTCCCTGACAAGGCTTTAGTAGATACTTGCAAGGAAATTGCAAGTAAAACAGGTGCAGTTATTAATCTTACTGAAGATGTATTAGAAGGCACAAAAAATGCTGATGTAATTTATACTGATGTTTGGGTATCCATGGGTGAGCCTGATGAAGTATGGGAGTCAAGAATTAAAGAGCTTAAACCATATCAGGTAAATAAGGCTGTTATGGAAAATGCCGGAGAAAAAGCAATATTTATGCACTGTTTACCTGCTTTCCACGACCTTAACACTACTATTGGAAAAGAAATCAGCAAAAAATTCGGTATTTCTGAAATGGAAGTTACTGATGAAGTCTTTGAATCAAGTCAGTCAAAGGTATTTGATGAGGCTGAAAACAGAATGCACACTATTAAGGCTGTTATGGCAGCAACTTTAATGGACTGGGGTGATATTAATGGCTGATGATAAGAAAATAATTTATAGTGCTATGCAGCCATCAGGCACACCATCTCTTGGAAATTATATTGGTGCTTTAAAAAATTGGAAGAATTTACAGAAAGATTATAACTGTATTTTTGGTGCTGCCAATATGCACGCTATTACCGTAAGACAAAATCCAACTGAATTAAGACAGAATACCAGAAATCTTATTGCACTTTTTCTCTCTATTGGTCTTGACCCAAAGGAGCATATTATTTATGTGCAGTCTGATGTGGCAGCTCATGCTGAAATTGCGTGGATTTTAAATTGCTATACAAATATGGGTGAACTTAGCAGAATGACCCAGTTTAAGGATAAGTCTGCAAAGCACGCTGATAATATAAATGCAGGTTTATTTACTTATCCTGTGCTTATGGCTGGAGATATTTTGCTTTATCAAAGCGATTTAGTGCCTGTTGGTGCTGACCAAAAACAGCATCTTGAAATTTGCAGAGATATTGCAGCAAGATTTAATAATATTTATGGTGATGTATTTAAAATTCCTGATGCTTATATTCCAAAGGTTGGAGCAAGAATTATGGGACTTCAAAATCCTGAAAGAAAAATGAGTAAGTCTGAAAGTGACAATCAAAATAATGTTATCTATATTTTAGATGACCCTAAGGTTATTACAAATAAGATTAAAAGAGCTGTTACTGATTCTGACGGTGAGATAAGATATGGCGAGGATAAGCCTGGAGTATCAAATCTTTTAAATATTTATTCATCTGTAACAGGTAAAAGTGTAGATGATGCTGTTAAGGAATTTAGCGGTCTTGGATATGGTGATTTTAAGGCTAGAGTAGCAGAGGCTGTTGTGGCTGAACTTGAGCCTATTCAGAAAAAGTTTAAAGAAATTTCAGCCGATAAGGCATATATTGAAGAAGTTACAAAAGAGGGTGCCCAAAAGGCAGCATATATTGCAAATAAAACCCTTAGAAAAGCTAAGAAAAAAGTGGGATATCCTGTTTAAAAAGGATTAATGTATTAGATTAAAAAGGCTATATTAAAATCTCTATAAATAAGGATTTTAATATAGCCTAATTTTTAAAATATTTTCTTCAAATCTTCAAATTTCTCAATTACATATTCATATTCTGATACATTTCCAAAACCATATTTTGCATAAACAAAAGGAATATTGCAATCTCTTGCAGATTTTAAATCCCCATTGGTATCACCAACATAAACAGGATTTATAAGATTATTTCTTTCTATAATAAGTCTGTTATTTTCTCCCTTTTCAAGTCCTGTGTTTCCTGC
Source organism: Lachnospirales bacterium (assembly GCA_051892075.1). GTDB lineage: Bacteria > Bacillota > Clostridia > Lachnospirales > CAG-274 > HGM11788. The sequence goes on along the minus strand of JBJFFW010000202.1, from coordinate 5,888 downwards.
ACATTCAATGTCTGTAAAATATTTTTTAAGTCCATGACCTTTAAAGAAAGATTCAATATAACCACTTTGACAGTTGCTAACAATAAAAAGCTTATATTTTTGGCTTAAATATTTTAAGGTATCTTCAAGATTAGGGTAGAGATTACCTCCATTTTCAGAAAGATATTCTACTTCTAAATCACAGCATTTTGAAATAAGTTCTTTTTGAAGTTTGGCACTTTCATTAGGAAATAATTTTCTGCTTATATCATCAAGAAGAAGTCCCATACATTTTTCAAGTTCACTAACTGTTATAGGCTCTCTTAAATTTGGGTAATCCTCAAGGACAATATTCCATGTTTTGCAAATAGCTTCAGTTGAATTCCACAAAGTACCATCTAAGTCAAATATAATACCATCAATCATAATTTCCTTTACATATCCTTTCCTATTATAAACAAATGACCGACTTAATTTAAAGTCGGTCATTTATGTTATTTCAAAAAAATTATCTTGGAAGAAGCTGTCCGCCATTAGCTAAATCGTATGTATCTGCATAAAGGTCATTATTTTCAGCATTTGCATCATTATAATAAATATTAAATCCATTATCTATAATGTTATTAAAGTTGTAATCTTCAATATGGATTACATTAACATATAAGTCGCCTAAAAGTTCAATCTTTCCATTCATAGTAAGATTAATATTTACATCTTCTGAATACATATCCTTGTCAATAAAGCCTTTGAAGAAGCCACCCTCTTGAATATCAAGAGTAACCTTTGTTTCGTGGTCAGCATAGATATCTCCTGTTAATTCAGTATTTTTAAGAGTGATAGTAACATCACAGCCTTCTTCCTGTTTATCCTTGCTGCTGTATTCATTATTAAGAATTTTTGATACATCAACATTACAATTTTCAAGTAAAACAGAAATTACAGAATCTCTAACTTTAAGTAATGAACCTGATTTATTTGTAAGAGTTGCATTTTTAATATTTAACTCTGCCTTATCCTGATTATCTGTATCTGATAATACATTAATAAGACTTACCTTCTTATTTGACGAAGTAATATTACCACCGTCAACACTTATATTAGCTCCATTTGAAGTAGTTATTGCTGAACCATCTCCTGTGGAATTAATATTAAGGCTTTCAATATCAACATTTCCTTTAAAGCTTGTGGCAGTAACATCGTTACTAGATGAAACTGTAACCTTTTCACCCTTTAATGAAGAACCCTTTGCTACCTCAATACCAACTCCTGATTTAGCATCAACAGAAACATTTTCAGCATTAAGGCTTGAATTACCACTTAAATTAATACCTGTGTAGCCTGATGATTTAATAGTTGAATCTTCAAGTTCTACCTTAGTACCATTTTTAATAGTAATAGCATCTTGGTCTTGGTCATTAATATCTAAAGTAATATCATGAGCCTTAAAATTCTTACCGCTGTCAATTACCATAGGTTCACTAACATTACCTGAATTTACAATAGTCTTTTCTTCAGTTTCTTCTGTGTTAGCCTTAGCTTCTTCTATTGCCTGCTGTTTTTTATCTTCCTTAGCTTGAGCAATTTCAGCCTTTGTATTATCAGCATATTCAGAAGTTTTAGCAAAAATAACTGCCATTTCAGCTCTTGTAAGGTTATCATTTGGGTGGAACATACCATCACTGCTGCCTGAAATAATTCCAATATTTGTAAGCGTACCAAGAGCAAGAGTATCATTTACATTTTTAATTTCAGCATAATCAGAATACATAGAAACTGCTGTACTTGCCTTATTTCCAACTAAATTCTGAACAGTAAGAGCATTATAAATCATTTTAACGGCATCTAATCTTGTAACATAATTTTCAGGATAATAATTATTAACATCAGTAATAGCTCTTGCCATTTTAGCGTTTACAACAGACTGATAATAATACTTATCTTCTGTTACATCAACTAAATTAATAAGATTTCCGTCTGCTGTATCAAACTTAAATGTTTTATCAAGGAAAATAGCAAAATCTCCTCTTTTAATATTTTCTCCCGGAGCAAACTTATTATTGCCCACACCATTTGCTATTCCCTTAGCAGCAATAGAATCAATATAGCTTGCAGACCAACCATAAGACTGGGCATTTACATCACTAAAATATTTAGAATTTAAACTGTCGTCAGCAAATGCCTGAACACTTCCAAAACTCATACTAAGAGCTAAAGCTACAGACAAAGCCGGTTTAATTATTTTATTCATAAATGTTACCTCCTTATATAATTCACCTTTATTCTCTCATATTTTATTAAAAACTGCAAGTTTTTTTTATTAAAAAATAATTAAATTTAGATGTGAAACATTAAATTATTTTGAATTTCACATTACAACACAGGCGTTTATTTACAACAATTTTGAAATGTGTTACAATTATCTAAAAAAATGAGGTGATGCTATGAAAAAATTTCTTTTAACAGTTTTCTTATCTGCTTTTATGATAACAAATGTATTTGCAGGCAATAATAATATAAAATTAAATGATAGTTTTATAAATCTTGAAACACCTGTAAAAATTAAAGAAGGAAGAAGTTATGTTCCTTTAAGAGAATTAGGTGAAAAGGTTTTAGGTGCAGAGGTAAAGTGGGACGGTACTACAAAATCTGCTATACTTACAAAAAATGGCACAACAGTTATTGTACCATTGGGAAGTGACACAATTAGCGTAAATAGTAAAGAAGTTCCTATTGATTCTCCTGCTTTTTCAGAAGATGGAAAAAGTTATGTTCCTGTAAGGGCAATAGCAGAAGGCTTTGGTTATGAGGTTGGCTATAGTGATGGCACTATTACAATTTCAAATTCATCTCTTATACAGTTTTCAGATGTTAAAGAAGGTGAAACTTTAGCTATAATTTATACTGATTTGGGGGATATTATAATTAGATTTTTCCCACAGTATGCTCCAAAAGCTGTTGAAAATTTTATCGGTCTTGCAAAACAAGGCTATTATAACGGTGTATCATTTCACAGAGTGATTAATGGATTTATGATTCAAGGTGGTGACCCTACAGCAACAGGTGCAGGAGGAAACAGTATTTGGAGGCGACCTTTTGAAAATGAAGTTTGTAGGGAGCTTAGAAATTTTAGAGGAGCATTGGCTATGGCAAATGCCGGAGAAAATACAAATACAAGTCAATTTTATATAGTTCAGAATAATAAGCTTGATAAAAATGTGGAAATTGCAGCTAAAAATCAGTTAGAACAGCAGAAAAACACAGATAATAAAAATCTTCCTTTTCCAAATGAAGTTTTGGAAAAATATATTGAAATAGGAGGAGCACCTCACCTTGATTTTGGATACACTGTTTTTGGACAGGTAATAGAGGGTATGGAAGTTGTTGACAAAATAGCAGAGGTTGAAACTGATGCAAATGACAAGCCTATTAATGATATTGTTATGAATAGAGTAGATATTATTGAAAAAAATTAAGATTTTTCATTGACAAAGTGGGGAAAATATGGTAGTATAAATATGGTTAGCGACTGCTAACCATATTTTAAAAACAATAGTTAGCTATAGCTAACTGAAAAGGAGGAATTATAATTGAGTAATATTGCTGTTATTTATTGGAGTGGTACAGGAAATACCGAAAAAATGGCAAATGCCATTTGTGAAGGTGCTAATGGAATTTTATTTGAAGTTTCTGATTTTTCTTTGGCTGATGTTGACAGTTATGATAAGTTTATATTTGGCTGTCCTGCAATGGGAGCAGAAGTTTTAGAGGACAGTGTTTTTGAACCCTTTTTTAGTGAAATAGAAAATAAACTTATGGGTAAAAAGGTAGCTCTCTTTGGCTCTTATGGTTGGGGCGACGGTCAATGGATGAGAGATTGGGAAGAAAGAGTTGTATCTTGTGGGGCTTCACTATTTGAAAATGGTTTGATTATAAATGATTGTCCTGATGATGACAGCCTTGAAAATTGCAAAAAATTTGGAAAAAGATTTAGTGAATTTTAATAAGTAATAGGGAAAAATAATTATTGGAGGTGTGTTTTATGCAGAATTTGCTTATTAACCATTGTGCACCGGTTCTTTGTGGAGTTAAAACCGGAAATTTATTTAATTATAAAACTGATAGAGAAAATGCTTTATATCAGTGTAAAAAATTTGAAAATATGCTATCAGCCTTTGGGATATCTGTGGAAATTATAAAATCCTCTGATAATTATTCTCTAATTTATGTATACAGAAAGAAAAGACTTGTTAAAGATAACAAAAATCCCCTTGCAAGAAAAATTTTAAGACAAAGAGGATATACTGATTTTTCATCAGACTATATGGTTGAAATGTTAAAAAAAAGAATAGAAAACAGTCAGTGTTTTCCTCATGAAATAGGCTTATTTTTAGGCTATCCTCCGGAAGATGTAGAGGGATTTATTAAAAATAAAGGCTGTGATTTTAAAGTGTGTGGCTACTGGAAGGTATATTGTAATGAAGAACTTGCCCTTAAAAAATTTGCTATTTACAGATATTGCACAGATATTTATGTAAAACTTTATAATGAGGGTAAGGGATTAAAGGATTTAGTAGTTGCAAGCTAAAATTTTTTTAAAAGAATCTGTAATTTTAAGTGCAGATTCTTTTTTAATTGACGAAAATTAAATTTTATGATATGATACACTATATAAATATACCTGAGTAAGGGGATGAAAAGTGTGACTGAACACAGCGATTTACTTACATTAATAGATATGAAAATGCCGCATCTTAGTAAAGGTCAAAAAAGAATTGCTGAATTTTTACAGGAAAATTACGGAGAGGCTGTTCATCTTACAGCATCAAAACTTGGTGCTATTGCAGGTGTAAGTGAATCTACGGTAGTGCGATTTGCAATAGAGCTTGGATATGACGGCTATCCAAAGCTCCAACACGCTCTTGAAGAACTTGTTAAGACTAAGCTTACTGCATCAGAAAGAATGAAAGTTGCCTACCAGCAAATGATTAATAATAACAATAATATTTTAAAATCTGTATTAATTAGAGATGCTGAAAGAATACATGCTACTTTAAATGAAGTAAGTAAGGAAGATTTTGATACGGCAGTTAATTATATTTTAAGAGCAAGAAATGTTTATATAATAGGGGGAAGAAGTTCAGGTGCTTTATCTTATTTTCTAAGTTTTTATCTTAATCTTATGAGAGATAATGTAAAAGATGTATCAAGAGGTACTGTTGCAGAAACTTTTGAAGAAATTTTCAGAGTAAATGAAAATGATTTAATAATAGGAATAAGTTTTCCAAGATATTCTACAAGAACTGTGAAATCCCTTGAATTTGCTCATGAAAAGAAAGCTATGACTATTGCTATTACTGACAGCAAAAAATCACCTTTAGTTGAATGTGCTGATATTACTCTTGCTGCCAATAGTGATATGGTAAGTTTCGTAGATAGTCTTGTTGCTCCATTAAGTCTTATAAATGCAATTTTAGTTGCCGTAAGTTTAAACAGAAAAGACCATATTGTTGAAAATCTTGATATACTTGAAAAACTTTGGAGTGAATATCAGGTTTATTCTTCAGCTATACCTAGAAAATATACTTAAAAACAGGGTATTAAATATGAAAAATATAGTTGTAATAGGCGGTGGTCCTGCGGGAATGTTTGCAGCAGGCTTAGCTGCTAAAAGAGGAAGCAATGTTATAATATTTGAAAAAAATGAAAAGTTTGGAAAAAAGCTTTTTATTACAGGTAAAGGCAGATGTAATCTTACAAATGCCTCTGACCCTGAAAATTTAATTGCAAATACTGTAGGAAATCCTTATTTTATGTATTCCGGCTTTTACAGTTTTACAAGTCAGGATACTATAGATTTTTTTGAAAATGAATTAAAAGTGCCTATTAAAATAGAAAGGGGTAACAGAGCT
>JBJFFW010000201.1:0-3403 GCA_051892075.1 Lachnospirales bacterium | reverse complement strand
CTAACAAGGAGGAAAAAACTATGAAAACTTATAAGTGTAAGGTGTGTGGAGAAATATTTACAGTGGCAGATGGCGAAACACCTGTATGTCCACGTTGTAAAGTAACAGGTGATAAGCTTGAAGAAATTACAACACCTGTAGAAAAGACTAATAAATATGCTGGCACTCAGACTGAAAAGAACTTAGAAGCTGCTTTTGCCGGTGAGTCTGAAGCAAGAAATAAATATACATACTTTGCATCAAAGGCTAAAAAAGAAGGTTTTGAACAGATTGCAGCTCTTTTCTTAAAGACAGCTGATAATGAAAAAGAACATGCAAAAATGTGGTTTAAGGAACTTAATGGCATTGGAGATACTGCTGAAAATTTAGCTGCTGCTGCTGAAGGCGAAAACTATGAATGGACAGATATGTATGCAGGATTTGCTAAAACTGCTGAAGAAGAAGGCTTCCCAGAGCTTGCTGCAAAATTCCGTATGGTTGGTGAAATTGAAAAGCATCACGAAGAAAGATATCGTGCATTATTAAAGAATGTAGAAATGGCTGAAGTTTTTGCTAAGAGTGAAGTTAAGGTTTGGGAATGTAGAAATTGTGGACATATTGTAGTTGGTACAAAAGCACCTGAGGTTTGTCCTGTATGCGACCACCCACAGGCTTATTTTGAAGTAAATATCAAAAACTATTAATAAATAAAATTAATGGGCGAACAAATTGTTCGTCCCTCAGTCTGTTCAGAGTACAGTTTTTGTACTCTGAATTTTTTAATAAGGAATTAATAAATCCCTTGACTTAATATAAGAACTATGTTACTATTAAATTAGAAAAACCTTGCATTAAAACATAAAAAAGGGGATGAAGAAAATGAAAAAAAGTAAATTTATTCTATTGTCGGCAATGATATTTACTATTATTTTCGGAACATATGTTTGGGCAAACAGCACAACTCCATCATTTGATGTAACAAATGGCTTTGCAGGAGCAATAACTTCTGATGGTTCACTTCTGATGTGGGGAAAAAATGAGTACGGAGAATTTGGCAACGGAACAACAGGAATTCCTGAATACGGAAAAAGGGCTGAATTTGAAAAAACTGCTGATAATATGAAGCAGATAGCTTTAGGCAGATATTCATCAGCTTATATGCTGTCAAAGGACGGAACATTATATGGCAGCGGTAAAAATTACAGCTATAATTTAGGCATTGGAACAAATGATGATGCTTTAATTCCTGAAAAGATTATGGATAATGTGGTAATGGTTGGTGCAGGAAGTGAATTTGCACTTGCTCTTAAATCTGACGGTACTCTCTGGGGTTGGGGTGACCCTTTCTTTATAGGTCTTGAACCTGGAAGTTATATAGAGAAACCTGTTAAGATTTATGATAATGTAAAGACTTTTTCCTGTGGTAGTCAGTTTTCTGCTTTAATTACAACTGACGGAAAGCTTTATGCAGCAGGCAATGGTGTTCACGGAAATTTAGGAATAGGCAAGGAAGCTGCTGAAGATGTTACCCGTGTCGGTTTTACTTATGTTGCTGATAATATGAAATCTGTTTCCTGTGGTGCATATAATATGCTTGCTATAGACAATTCAGGTGCATTATGGTCTTGTGGAAAAAACACCTATGGAACTCTTTTAAACGGAACAACCGGTGATAATGCTTATACCCTACAAAAGGTAGTTGATAGTGGTGTAAAGTCAGCAGCAGTATTTCAAGATGATGCTGTATATATAACTGATGACGCTATATTATATGGTACAGGTAATAATCTTGATAATCAGCTTGGCTATGCTCAGAATTATGAAATAGACTCAAAAGGAATAATACAAAAAATTGCTGAAAATGTAACAGATGTTGCCCTTGGCTGGCAGAATATGCTTTACAGAACTACAGACGGCACTCTTTATATGACAGGCAGTCATGTTGATACCTATGGTGTAGTTTTTTATGGTAAAATGCCAATGCTTAAAAATGTTGCTGACAATACTGCAGCAGTTATAAGTGCTCCTCCTGTATCTGATAAGGTAATTCAGCTTCAGATAGGTTCAAATAAGCTTATAAATGAAGGAAATGTAACTACTATTGATGTTCCTGCCCAGATTATTAACAGCAGAACAATGGTTCCTTTAAGAGCTATATTTGAGGCGCTTGATGCAGAGGTGAATTGGGACGGAGATACACGCACAATTACATCAACAAAGAATGATATTACCGTTAAAATGCAGATTGGCTCAAACATTCTTTATAAAAACAGCGAAGAAAAAGTGCTTGATGTTCCTGCTCAGATTGTAGATTCAAGAACACTTGTACCTGTAAGAGCAATAGCAGAAGCTTATGATTGTAAGGTTGAATGGGACGGAACAACACAAACGGTAACTATAGTTAAGTAAATTTAATTAATTAAATGCAAGGTTTTAAGAGTAAGGGCAGTCTTTTAAAGGTTCTTTGTCAACTGGTGTGGTTGATAAAAAATCACAGTTTAGGCGGTGTAGATTATTAGGGACGAACAAATTGTTCGTCCCTAAAATTTTTTAGTGTTATTATATAAAGTACAACTATTTTATAAACTTAGTATTCCTTGCCATTTAAAATTTCACAATAATCTTTATAATTCTTTTTTAGAAGTGTAGGAGTATCAAGTCCATAAGGGCATTTGGATTTGCATTTGCCACAGTTTAGGCAATTTTCTATTTTTTTCATTTTCTCTTGAGCTTCTTTTGTAAGTTGTGCAGCAGATGGTGACCTTCTTATTAACAGGCTCATTCTTGCACAGTTATTTATTTCTATTCCTACAGGGCAAGGCATACAATAACCACAGCCACGACAAAAATCACCTTGAAGTTCTTTTCTGTCATTTTCTATGATATCTTTAATTTCATCAGTCATTTCAGGTGGATTGTCAATATAGCTTAAAAATTCATCAAGTTCATATTCCCTTTGAACACCCCAAATAGGCAGTACATTGTCAAATTGAGCAAGATATGCGTAGGCTGCCTTTGAATTAGTAATAAGTCCTCCTGAGAGAGCTTTCATAGCAATAAAACCCATATTATTTTCTTTACATTTTTTTACAAGCTCTATATCTTTTTCAGTTGCAAGATAGCAAAATGGAAATTGTAATGTTTCATATAAACCGCTGTCTATAGCCTCATTTGCAACAGATAATCTATGATTTGTTATTCCAATATGTCGAATAATTTTTTTGTCTTTTGCTTCAACCATTGCTTCATAAAGACCTGTACCGTCATTAGGCTTTGGGCAAAAAGATGGGTTATGAAACTGATAAATATCAATATAATCAGTTTGAAGTTTATTAAGGGAAGTGTTTAAATCCTTCCAAAATTCGTCATAATTTTTAGCCCCTGTTTTTGTGGCAATAAATATTTTATCTCTTATATCTTTAAA
>JBJFFW010000200.1:0-3408 GCA_051892075.1 Lachnospirales bacterium | reverse complement strand
TAGAGGTAGAGCCGGAGGATGAGAATGAAAAATGTAAGTGATGTTTTATATTATCTTAAAGATAGTTTTAAAAATGGGGATATTGATACTTACAGCCTTGATGCCCAGTTAATTTTAATGAAGGCTTTAAATATATCTAAAATTAAGCTTATAACTCATCCTGAAATGGAAGTTGATGAAAAAAGTCTTTTGGAAATTGAAAAAATGAAAAATGAAAGGCATAAAATGAAACCTATGCAGTATATACTTGGAAAGTGTGAATTTATGGGACTTGATTTTTATGTTAATGAAAATACGCTTATACCAAGAGGTGATACTGAAATACTTGTTGAACAGGCAATAGCCACTATTAATGATAGTGGCTTTAATTCTGTTTTAGATATTGGCACAGGTTCGGGAGCTATTGGGGTAAGTATTGCATATTATACAAAGGCAAAGGTTACTTCTTGTGATATTTCAGATAAAGCATTAGAGGTTGCAAGGAAAAATGCAAGAGAAAATAATGTGGAAGTTGAGTTTATAAAAAGTGATTTATTTGAAAATATAAAGGGGCAGTTTGATGTTATAGTTTCAAACCCTCCTTATATTGAAAGTGATGTTATTAATACTTTAAGTCCACAGGTTAAGGATTATGAACCTATAATTGCTCTTGATGGTGGAAAAGATGGACTCAAATTTTACAGATTAATTGTACAAAATTGCCATAAATTCCTTAGTAAAGGTGGTTATTTAATGTTTGAAATTGGCTACAATCAGGGTGAAGAAGTGAAATCTATAATGGAAAATGCTGATTTTTCCCAAATTCAGGTAAAAAAAGACTTAAGTGGCCTTGATAGACTTGTAATTGGTAAAAAATTGTGATAAAATAGACAATGTATGAACGGAGGATATATATGTTTGACAGAATTGAAGATATTGAAAAAAGATATATAGAGCTGTCTGATAAGGTTAATGACCCTGATATTATTGCTGATAATGCTCAGTGGCGTAAACTTATGAAGGAGCATAGTGATATATCTCCTATAGTTGAAAAATACAAGGAGTATAAAGAAACAAAGAATAATATTGCTGAGGCTAAAGAAATCCTTAAAGAAGAATCTGATGAGGATATGAGAGATTTAGCTAAGGAAGAACTTTCCGAAAATACTGACAGACTTGCAGAAATTGAGGAAGAGCTTAAAATTCTTATGCTTCCTAAAGACCCAAATGACGATAAAAATGTTATTGTGGAAATTAGAGGAGGTGCCGGTGGTGATGAAGCTAATATTTTTGCCGGGGACCTTTTCAGAATGTATTCTCGTTATGCAGAAAGGCGTCGTTGGAAAACTGAACTTATGAACGCCAATGAAAGTGATGCCGGTGGATTTAGAGAGGTATCATTTATGATTAATGGTCAGGGAGCATATTCCAGACTAAAATATGAAAGTGGAGTACACAGGGTTCAGAGAATTCCTGCAACTGAGTCAAGCGGCAGAATTCATACTTCAACTGTTACAGTGGCTGTCTTGCCGGAGGTAGAGGCTGTAGATGTTAAGCTGGATATGAATGATTGCAGGTTTGATGTGTTCAGAGCTTCAGGAAATGGTGGACAATGTGTAAATACTACTGACTCTGCTGTAAGACTTACTCATATACCTACAGGAATTGTTATTTCCTGTCAGGACGAAAAAAGCCAGATTAAAAATAAGGAAAAGGCTCTTAAAGTTTTAATGAGTAAGCTTTACGATTTGGAACAGCAAAAACAGCATGATGAAATATCTGCTGAAAGAAAATCTCAGATAGGCAGAGGAAATAGAAACGAAAGAATAAGAACCTATAATTATCCTCAGGGTAGAGTGACAGACCATAGAATTGGTCTTACACTTCATAAGCTTGACCAAATTGTTGACGGCGACCTTGATGAAATTATGGATACTTTAATCACTACAGAACAGGCTGAAAAATTAAAGGCCGGCAGTGATGAAATTTAATTAAAGTGAAACAAAAGGAGGACAAAGTGAATGATTGATAAGGCAACATTTAAAGCTCAATTAATGGCTAATGTAAAAACTTTATCCAGAAAAACTATTGAAACAGCAACTAAAGAACAGTTATATGAGGCTCTTGTATTCACTATTAGAGATTATGTAACAGATAAGTGGATTGCAACTCATGACACTTATGACAAAAAGGGTGTTAAAATTGTGTGTTATATGTCAATGGAATTCTTAATGGGTAGATTTCTTGGTAATGCAATTTTAAATATGACTATGCTTGATGAAGTTAAGGAAGTTTTAGACGAACTTGACATTGATTATAACTTACTTGAAGAAGTTGAAAGAGACCCAGGTCTTGGTAATGGTGGTTTAGGTAGACTTGCTGCTTGTTTCCTTGATTCTTTATCAACTTTGGAATTACCTGCTTATGGCTGTGGTATCAGATATCATTATGGTCTTTTTGAGCAGAAAATTGAAAATGGTTATCAGATTGAAGTTCCTGATAACTGGCTTCAGGACGGTGATATGTGGGGAGTTAAAAGACCTGAATATGCTGTAGAAGTTAAGTTTGGCGGTAATGTTAAGGCTGTTAAAAAAGAAGACGGACAGTATAAGTTTGTTCAGGAAAATTGCCAGACTGTAATTGCTGTACCTTATGATTATCCTGTTGTTGGTTATGATAACAACACTGTAAATACTCTTAGATTATGGGATGCAGAGGCTAAAAATAAGTTTGACTTAAAGAGCTTTAATGAAGGTAACTACAATAAGGCTGTTGAAGAAGAAAATCTTGCTAAGACTCTTACAGATGTTTTATATCCTGCTGATGAGCATTATGCAGGTAAGGAGTTAAGACTTCGTCAGCAGTATTTCTTTGTTTCTGCGTCAATTCAGAGAACTATTAATAAATATAAGCAGAAATTTGGCAATGATTTTTCTAAGTTCCATGAAAAATATGCTTATCAGCTTAATGATACTCATCCATCTATTGCTGTTGCAGAGCTTATGAGAATTCTTGTTGATGAGGAAGATATGGCTTGGGATGATGCTTGGGAAGTAACAAAGAAAACTTGTGCATACACTAACCATACTATTATGGCTGAAGCTCTTGAAAAGTGGCCTATTGAATTATTCTCAAGATTATTACCTCGTATTTATATGATTGTTGAGGAAATTAACAGAAGATTTTGTGCTGATTTAATTGACAGATACGGCAACAATCCTGGAAAGATTAGAAATATGGCTATTGTTGCAGACGGTCAGATTAAGATGGCTTGGCTTGCTATTGTAGGCAGCCACTCTGTAAATGGTGTTGCGGCACTTCATACAGAAATTTTAAAGAATCAGGAATTAAAGGATTTCTATGAAATTTATCCTGAAAAGTTCAACAACAAGACAAATGGTATTACTCAGAGAAGATGGCTTGGTCATG
>JBJFFW010000199.1:0-3430 GCA_051892075.1 Lachnospirales bacterium | reverse complement strand
TGTGCCAATTAATATTTTTTAATACCTATATCTTTTCTGAAATGGGCATTTTTAAAATTAATTACATCAACACCACTATAGGCAATCTTAATTGCTTCATCAAGATTAGCACCAACACCTGTAACTCCTAAAACTCTACCACCGTTAGTTACATATTTTCCATCTTTTAAGGCTGTTCCAGCATGGAAAACAGTAATATTTTCCATTTCCTTAGCTTTATCTAATCCTGTAATTTCAAAGCCTTTTTCATAGCTTACAGGATATCCGCCACTAGCCATAACTACACAGGCTGCTCCATTATCTGCCCACTTTACATCAACCTTATCAAGAGTACCATCTACACAAGCCTCAAAAATTTCCATTAAGTCACTTTCAAGTCTTGGAAGTACAACCTGAGTTTCAGGGTCGCCAAATCTTGCATTATACTCAATAACTTTCATTCCCTTTGGAGTAAGCATAAGTCCAAAGAAAATAATACCCTTAAAAGTTCTGCCCTCAGAATTTAAGGCATCAACTGTTGGCTGATAAATAGTTTTCATACATTCATCGGCAAGTTCTTTAGTGTAAACTCTTGATGGTGAAAAAGTACCCATACCACCAGTATTTAAGCCCTCGTCATTATCAAAGGCTCTTTTATGGTCTTGAGCTGAAACCATAGGCACAATAGTTTTACCGTCACAAAAACTTAAAACAGACATTTCAGGACCTGTTAAAAATTCCTCAATAACAACCTTGTTACCACTTTCGCCAAATTTTTTATCAACCATAATAGTATTTAAGCCGTCAACAGCTTCTTCTAAAGTGTTGCAAATAAGAACACCCTTTCCAAGAGCCAAACCATCAGCCTTTAATACTACAGGAAAACTTCCATTTTTAACATATTCCAAAGCCTTATCATAATTATCAAAGGTTTCATATTCTGCCGTAGGAATATTATATTTTTTCATAAGCTCTTTACTAAAAGCCTTGCTGCCCTCAATAATAGCAGCATTTTTTCTTGGACCGAAAACCTTTAAGCCATTTTCTTCAAACTTATCAACTATGCCTCCTACAAGAGGGTCGTCCATACCGATTACTGTAAAATCAATATTTTCACTTTTAGCAAAATCCACAAGCTTATCAAACTCCATAGCACCAATAGGCACAAGTTCTGCAAGCTCTCCAATGCCTGCATTACCGGGAGCACAATATAATTTATCAACTTTAGGACTTTGAGCAAGCTTCCAACAAATAGCATGCTCTCTGCCACCTGAACCAACAACTAAAACTTTCATTTGTTATCTCCTTGTTTATTTTCTCTTTACAATTCCGTCAACAATTTTAAGCTTATCAAGGGCAATAAGCCTTATAGCCTCGGGATAAATTTTCCATTCAGCTTCTTCCATAACTCTTTTTTGTAAAATTTCAGGTGTATCATTATCTAAAACCTCAACAGCCTTTTGAATAATAATAGGACCTGCATCACAATCCTTTGTTACAAAATGAACAGTAGCACCGGTTATTTTAACTCCGGCATTTAAAACAGCCTCGTGAACATGAAGTCCATAATAACCCTCACCACAGAAACTTGGAATAAGAGCAGGATGTATATTTATAATCTTATTTTCAAAGGCACTTACAAATTTATCTGTTAATATAACCATAAAGCCTGCAAGAACAATTAAATCCACATTTCTACTTTTAAAATGGTCAATAAGAGCCTGTTCATACAAATCTGCACTTTCATAATTCTTTTTAGAAATAACTACAGCCTCAATATTATTATTTTTAGCTCTTTCAAGGGCATAAGCACCCTCTTTGTTACTTACTACACTTACAACTTCAGCAGGAATATTATCTTTTTTAATAGAGTCCATAATGGCTTGAAGATTAGTTCCGCCGCCGCTAACCAATGCACCGATTTTAAACATAATAGATACCTCTTATTTTAAAGTAATTTCAATACCTTCGCCCTTAGTAACATTACCAATTACATAAGCCTTTTCACCAAGGTCATTAAGAATTTTAACAGCCTTATCAGCATCTTCTGCCTTAACAGCCGCTACCATACCAATACCCATATTAAAAGTATTATACATACTCATTCTTTCAACATTACCAAGTTTTTCCATAAGAGTAAAAATAGGAAGAATATCCCAAGTACCCTCAGTAATATTAATCTTACAGCCCTCAGGCATCATTCTAGGAATATTTTCAATAAAGCCACCACCTGTAACATGGCTTAAACCCTTAACATCAACTTGCTTTAAAAGCTCTAAAACAGGCTTAACATAAATTTTAGTTGGTGTAAGTAAAGTTTCACCTAAAGTTGCACCAAGCTCATCATAATATTTATTAAGGCTTTCTTCATTAATATCAAAAATCTTTCTAACAAGAGAATATCCGTTAGAATGAATACCACTTGAAGCAATACCAATTAAAACATCACCATCACAAATTCTGCTTCCGTCAATAGACTTAGCCTTATCCATAATACCAACAGTAAAACCTGCAAGGTCATATTCATCTACAGGATAGAAACCAGGCATTTCAGCAGTTTCGCCACCAATTAAAGAACAGCCTGACTGTCTGCAGCCTTCAGCTACACCACTTACAATTTCTGCAATTTTTTCAGGTTCATTTTTACCGCAAGCAATATAATCAAGGAAAAATAAAGGCTCTGCACCACTGCAAACAACATCATTTACACACATTGCAACAGCATCAATACCAATAGTATTATGCTTATCCATAACAAAAGCAATTTTAAGTTTAGTACCAACACCGTCAGTACCACTAACTAAAACAGGTTCTTCCATATCCTTAGCCTTGGCAATACTAAATAAACCACCAAAACCACCTATATCTGTTAAAACTTCAGGTCTAAATGTACTTTTAACATGACCCTTCATTAATTCCACTGCCTTGTAACCGGCCTCTACATCTACACCTGCTGATTTATAATCCATAATTGTCCTCCCAAAAAATCAAATAATATATATACTATTTTAAAATAAATATTAAAAAATGTCAATGACTGACATATATTTTTATAAAAGTATTATTTTTACAGAATTTTCCTTGATATTTTCTATCTTTTCTCTTTTTTACATATATTATATGATTTATTACATCATTTATTAAGCGCGGTTATACATCATTTCATGAATTAATACATCATATTATAATTGAATAAAAAAGGAGATTTCTTATGGCTGAAAATAAAGAAGTAAATTTAGTTTTAGGTGAAAATATAAAAAATATAAGAAAAAAGAACTCCATAACAAGAGAATATCTTGCTGAACTTATTGGTGTATCACCAAGATTTTTGGCTGATGTGGAAGGTGGAAAAGTAGGTGTTTCCATTTCTACCCTTAAAAAAATTTGTAAGGCACTAAATGTATCCTCTGATTATCTTTTAGGACTTACATTTTCAGATGAAAGAGAAATT
>JBJFFW010000198.1:0-3447 GCA_051892075.1 Lachnospirales bacterium | reverse complement strand
TATGCTCCTTCTATGTTCCTAAGGTTATAATCAGGTATATCCTGATTTATACATTTTTATAGTATGCAATTAAAAGTATTTATTTTTACTATATAAAAATCTATATAACATAAAGATAAATGAAAGGAGGTGTAAAAAGATATGGATACCTTAAAAGTGTCCTTAGATAGTACACAATATCAAACTAAACCAACAAAAGACCAAGTAGTTTATATAAACAACAAAATATGTAAATGTGGCACAGAATTGCCACTAGATACTTTAGCAGATTATGTAGGTAATAAAGGTTGTACCTTTGCTCCTGCAATATTTAATGGCAGAAGAAAAGCATCAGAAGTTAAAGAAATACAACTTTTATGTCTTGATTTTGACAATAAAGAAAAAGTAATAACCTTTGACGAGGCATTGAATAGGTCTGATAGACTAGACTTACCAATAGCTTTTGCATACGAAACATTTAGCTCTAAAAATGGCAGCAAGTTTCGTATTGTCTTTAGGTACTTTGAACCTATTGTAAATCAAGATTTTTATAAGGTGCTTATTAATATACTTTTTGAGTTATTTCCCGAAGCTGATAGTGCTACAAAAGATTGGAGCAGAATGTTTTACGGTGGTAAAGGTTTAATGACAGGCGTTTCCAATGATGTGATTTATCCTGAAAAACTCTTTTCAGCCCTTTATTATTACTATGGTGATAATAATAAAGAGAAAGTACAAAGAATTAAAAAATTTGCAGCCAATAACAGCATAGCTTTAATAAATAATACTTTTTATGTTGAATATGGTTCGGTAAAAACTTTGGACAAGCCTATATTATTTAATATAGGAGATGAAAAAGTTTTTGCAATTCATCTGTCAGAGAGTAATACTCCCACAAACATTAGGAAACGATTTTCAGACACAATGATTAAGCACATACCCCATGATGCTTTATATAACAACTGTTTTCTTATACAGGAATTTAAAAATGGAACAAGAAGGCTTCATTATCATGAACTATGGGGTATACTTACAAATGTTGTACATATAGCCGGAGGGCTTAAATATTTTAGAAGAATAATGAATAGCCTTCATTATAAGATAGATTATAACTTTGATAAATGGGATTCAAACTGTACTCAAATTTCAAAGTGTCCCTATGGTCCTAAAAGATGTGCAGAGTTTTGTCCACATCACGAAGTTTGCAAGCATAGTAAAAATATAATTACTACTGTGAATTTATCAAGAAACAGTATTACTGTTTTTGACAATATACAAAAATTTGTTGATATTAAAAAGGCAAGAGAAGAACTTTATGAAAATGTAAAAAATGCAATATTATCTAATAATAACCATATTAACATAATAAAAGCTCAAACAGGAATAGGTAAAACTGAAACTTATATTAGGTGTATAAAAGAATTAGGAGTAAGCTGTATAATAGCAGTACCTACAAACTCCCTTAAAGACGAAATATATAAAAGAATGAAATATGCTGATATAGATGTTAAAAAGACGCCTGAACTTCCTAAACTTGATGATGAAGATATGGAGGAACTTAATAGACTATACAAAACAGGAGATAGATTTGGCTACAGAGATTTTATGTATGAACTTAGTAAAAAATATGAAAGTATAAAAGAATACAAAAAAGAACTTAAAGAAACAATGTCCTACAAAGGCAACATAGTAACAACACACTTTAGACTTTTATATCAGTTTAGAGATGAAATATTAAATAACCACACTATAATTATTGATGAGGATATAATTCAGACTATATTTGAAACAAAGGTGATACCTTTATTAGAAATAAGAAATTTATTATATAAACCTTATATAAGTGGTGAAATAAGAAAAAGAATAAAGTATTATTCTAAAAGTAGTAAAGAAAAGGAATATAAAAAGCATATAGCCGAACCTAATATTTACATTCCTAAAAGACTTCAAAAACTACTTTCAAAAGATAATATAAATTTTAATCTTTCGGAATTTTTAAATTCAAAGGTAACAATGGTTAATAATGATTTTATCTATTATGCTACTTTAAGAGAATTACCTAATCAAAAGATAATACTTATGTCAGCTACAATAGACAGTAAAGTTTACGCCGAGTTCTTTAAAAACAGGCATATTAAAGAATATTTAATAAATGAGGCAAGATATAAAGGCAAGGTCATACAAAATGCCGGTAGTAGTTTTAGCAGAAACTGGATAGAAAATAACAAAGAAGATTATGAAAAAATAAGAAATGAATACAAAGAAAAAGGCTGTTACGATATTTGTTTTAAAAGATTTGAAAAATACGATACAGCTCTACATTTTGGTGAAACCCAAGGAAAAGATGTTTATTCTGATGGAGATATAGTTGTATTAGGTACACCTTTTCCTGATGATATGGTTATTAGACTTATGGCTGCAACTATGAACTATGATACAGAAGTAATAAATAACGACAGTATTAATATAAGAGAAGTAAACTATGACAGATATAAATTTTATTTTCCAACATTTAAAGATGAACTATTAAAGAGATTACATATTTACCAAATATCTAGTGAACTTGAACAGGCTGTTGGTAGAGGAAGACTGCTTAATAATGATAATACAGTTTATGTATTTTCAAGTTTTCCTGTTAGGCAGGCTGAATTTATAAATAAAGAATAATTAATTATAAAAGCAAGGGTATAAGAGTATAATTTGCTTGTATACTCTTATACATATCAATAGAAAAATTTTCTTTTTTTCTATTGATAGGGTGGGACACACTGCAAAATTTTTGTGGTGTGAGTAGGCATATTGCTGAGGAGCTTTAAAGTAAAAAAAGCTAGATATATAACTTTTGAAAAATTTAAAAAATTGTTTATAATTATATATGTGATATAATAAAATGAAGGGGTGATACTATGGCTAAAGAGAAAGACAATAAAAATTCTAAAATCATAACTTGGGATTTTGCAGTAAAAACTTACAACTTAGTAGAATTAATATATAAAAATATAGAAGAAAATATAGATGAGATTAAAAAAGTTGATAAGGATTTTAAATTTATTCCAAATTTATTCTATACCGGAAATACAAATTCTGAAAAAAATGAAGGAAAAACTATAGAAGAACAGAGAAAAACAAGTTTATATAAATTTATGAGTGTATGCTCAAAATACTTTGATAAAAACAATAAAACAGATTTTGTAGGTTTTGATATTAGTCCTTATTTATCAAATGATGAATTAAATTACAGTCTGTCGTTGTTATTTATAACAATATATGAAGTTTTAAATCAAAATTTATATATAAATAATCAAACTCCTTATTTTAGTAAAGAATTTTTTAGTATGTTATCAAAAGATAAATTAGAGTGTGAGGACTTAATTAAATTTATTGCTATGCTTATAGGGCAAATAGTGTTGGATTATAGCTATGCAAACAATAAAAATTCAAATATCAAAAATATATATATTTCAAAAC
>JBJFFW010000197.1:0-3459 GCA_051892075.1 Lachnospirales bacterium | reverse complement strand
AAAATGAAAAAATAAAAGCTATTATAAAAGTGGACAGTGAGGGTAATATATCACTTAGTTCGGATATTATAAACGGCAGTTTGAAAGAGCCTTTGTATGTTCTTGATTTTAATGGTTATTATGCTGAAAATGATGTTACAAAAGAGCTTATAAAAGACGAGAAATTATTAGTAACAACAAAAAATTCAGACTATGAAGATGAAGTTATTAAAAAAGATACTCAGATAGTTACAAATGTAACTTTCCCTTTAGTTGGAGAATATGCAAAAATATATAATACTAATGCAAAAATATATGTTCCTGCAATGAAAAATCTTCAAGGAGAGGTTGGAGGAGTTTTATTTGACAAAGGTGTATTTGACACAAACTGTTTTACAAAGGTGTATTGGGATAGCATTGTGAAAAATGAAGAAACAAATCCTGAAATAGTTGCAGAGGGAAATTATACGGCAGATATTTCAATTTTAAAATCTGATAGTGATACAGACTCAAGTGCTGCAAAATATTTTAACATAGAGGCTGTTCCTATAAATGTTAGTAATGAAAATATAAGTGTAAAACTTATGTATACTACAGATTTGATTACTGATATTGGTGAATTTAATGGTGATGAAACTATTAAACTTGAACCTGTAGAAGAAAATGATTATAAATATGTTATTGTAAATCTTAATAGCATTAATGAGGTTAAGCCTTTAAGCCTTACAGTAAATACTCCTATTGGAGAAATGGTACATACTATAAGACTTGCTATAAAGTTAGATACACTTAAAATAGAAGAAACTCAAAATAAAAATGAGACTGTAACCTATAGTGTACCTGTTAAAATGGTGCAAACAGCAAATCCGTCATTAAACTCTATGGGTAATGGTGCTATTGATGGAAATGCAGTTGTGACTATTAAAGATGGCAAGTCAACAATAGATTTAAGTTTTAAAGCTATTGAAATTTCAGGTCTTTACGGACATTTAATAAATCTTTGGTCATATCCAACCTCTGATACTATGAATTATGATTGGTGGAATGACAGTACAAAGGAAATAAAGGCACAGGTTATAAGTACATATACAGATTATGGCTTAAATTATACTTTAGGTGATACTACCAAATCAGAATTTATAAAAACAGTTAGATTATATAGAGATACTGAAAAAGAAAACAGTATTTTTATTAGAATAAGTGTTGATGCTATGGAGGGTTTTGACCAAGGGGCAAGACTTGATTTTGATTGGGATAATGCCTTAATAATTGAAAATCCAACAATAGAAGATACAACTGAAACCACAACTGAAACCACAACTGAAACTACTACAAATACAGGTAATAGCTCATCAGGCTCATCAGAAGAAATTAAAGACGGTAAATATTGGATGGATATAGCTCTTTGGAATAGTAATATAGACCAATTATCTATGGGTGATTCAGCCTTTGATAACAACAGACAGGCTCTTGTTACTATTACAGGTGATACAGCAACAATTCAAATTGGCACAAATCCTGTTACTGTAAGCGGATATACATCAGCAATTAAGGATATAAGAAGTAGTGAAGTTAGTATTAGTATTGATAAAACTTCTTCTTTTACAACTAATTTAAGATATGATTCAAAAGAGCATACCTTTGATTATGTTTTGGCATTTAGCTTTACAATAAGTGATTTAACTGATGAATATGTTGATTTAGATATTTGTGTTCCATATACTCCAATGGATTCTATTGCTGGAAGTGACGGATATGTTTCTACAAGACTAAAGTTAAATTGGAATAATTTAGTACAGGCAGATTCAAATGCTACTCTTATTCCTGATGATAACTATGCAACAGGTTCTTTAGGCAGTGGTGGAAGTGTTGGTTCAAACTCTACAAATTCCTCTAATGAAGAAACAGGAATTAAGGTAGAAGCTGAGTCTTATGTATTGCCTGATGATGTTGAATTTGAAATAAAACATATTACAGAGGGTAATTCCTATTTAGTAGCAGATGAGCTTATTAATAATGATTTTAAATTATATAGTATATCTGCATCAAGTAAGGAAAATGGAGGAGAAGTTTCTCCAAGTGGAGTTGCAAGTATATATTTCCCTAAAAATACTGATGATAGTTTAGTTAAAATCTATAGAGTTATTGAGGGTGATAAAAATTCGGAAAAAGGCTTAACAGAGCTTGAATACAGCATTTCAGATGACGGCAAATATTATGTAGTTACAGTTAAGGAATTTGGCTTATTTGCTTTAGTATATGATGATATCATTGAAGAAGAAATTAAGGCTGAAGAAAATATTATACAAGAACAAAAAAATAATAAACCTATGTTTACAGATATTATAGGTCACTGGGCTGAAAGTTATATTAATTCTGCCTTAGATTTAGGCATTTTTAATGGCGTTTCTGATACAGAGTTTAAGCCTGATATGAAAACTACAAGAGCAATGTTTGTAACTACTCTTGGCAGACTTGAGGGTATTGATATATCTAAATATAATACTGAAAAGTTTAGTGATGTATCAAAGGACAGCTTCTATTATGCTTATGTAGCTTGGGCAGAGGAAGCAGGCATTACATCAGGTGTAGGAAATGGCTTATTTGCACCTAATGATATTATTACAAGAGAGCAAATGGCTACAATGCTTATTAATTATGTTAATTACAAAGGTATTAACTTAAAATCAATTTATTCTATGCCTAATTTTAATGATGCAGAAGATATAAGTCCTTGGGCAAAAAGTAGTGTAGAAGATATTGTTAAAGCAAAGATTATGTTAGGCAGAACTAATGGAAATTTTGACCCTAAGGGAGAAGCCACAAGAGCAGAGCTTGCGACTATGCTTGTAAATTTCGTTAGTGAATATATTAATTAATAATTATTTTTATTAGGTGGAGAGGTAAATAACCTCTCTGCCTTATTATGTAATATTAAGGAGTTGTAAATTAATGAAAAATATATTAAAAAAATTAATATCTTTTACATTTATAGCAGCTATTTCTATTATGACAGCCATAAATGTATATGCTGATAATATAAATGTATATGATACAAATACATACTATATAAATCCCGAAACGGGAAAGACAGATGATGGAGGTACAGCAAATTCAG
This sequence comes from Lachnospirales bacterium, assembly GCA_051892075.1. Taxonomy (GTDB): domain Bacteria; phylum Bacillota; class Clostridia; order Lachnospirales; family CAG-274; genus HGM11788. Next base: position 362 of record JBJFFW010000197.1, on the reverse strand, counting down.
AACTTGGTGAGGGAATGTGCAGAAGTGTAATATTTGAAAAAGCTCTTATAGAGGAAGACACATCACAAATCACGATTAGAATGTTGTTATATAGTAATCTTAATAACATAAGAATAGCTGTTAAAAATCCTTCTAATGGGGAATATGAAAATGTTAAATACAGTATTTTAAAAGAAAGCTCAACAAATGACAGTGCCGATATTAAATTTAGTATTCCGTCACCTTCAAGTTATATTCAAATTAAAATGTATGTAGCACCAATGGGCAGAGATGTATGTTTTTACTTAAATTGTGACAGCACTACAAAAAATAGTGATATATCATCATTTGATGAAATTAAAAAAGAGTCAACTAAAAAAGAT
>JBJFFW010000196.1:0-3460 GCA_051892075.1 Lachnospirales bacterium | reverse complement strand
CTAAATGGAACTTTTTTTATAAAAATTTTTGCGTCAATTAATTTTACAACTTACCTTTTTCAAATTCCACAGTACCATTTTTAGGGTCCATACTTTTTACAATAGCAAGAGATTCAAGTCTATAGCCTAAATTTCTAATCATTCTGCCACCATTTTGGAAACCCTTTTCAATAGCAATACCAATTCCTGAAACATTTGCCCCTGCATCTTTAACAATGGAAATAAGTCCTTGTAAAGCACAGCCGTTAGCAAGAAAATCATCTAAAATAAGTACATTATCCTCAGGGGATAAAAATTTCTTTGAAACAATAACCTGATTTTTGCATTTATGAGTAAAGGACTCAACTTCAGCAATATACATTTCACCTTCAATATTAATACTTTTTGATTTTTTAGCAAAAACCACAGGCACGCCAAAATGCTGTGCAACTATACAGGCAATACCAATGCCTGAAGCCTCAATAGTCATAATTTTATTAATAGGCACTCCTTCAAATCTTTTTTTAAATTCCTTACCCATTTCATTAAATAAATCAATATCCATTTGATGATTTAAAAAGCTGTCAACTTTTAATACATTTCCCTCTCTTATAATACCATCTTTTAAAATTCTTTCCTCTAAAAAATTCATATTTTACACCTCAATTTCAGACTTATTTAAAGATATTTTATAACAAATTACGACCTATATCAACTATTTTTTGTATTTTTTATAACAAAAAAATTCCTTCTTGAATTTCAGCAAAAACCAAAATCAAGAAGGAAAATTTTTATTTTTCTACCATATCATTGTATTCATCAAGAGTAATCATACCCTCAATACTTTGACCTGCAGGAATCATAGGGAATACCTTTTCATCTCTGCCAATTTCACAAACAATAAGTGCAGGCTTACCACTTGCAATAGCACCCTTAATTGCATCATCAACTTCCTCAGGCTTAGTTACATTAAATGTAACTGCCTTATAAGCCTCACCAAGTTTAATAAAATCAGTAGCCTTGTCAAGATTAGTGTTTGAATATCTTGCATCATAGAATAAATCCTGCCACTGTCTAACCATACCTAAAACATGGTTATTAATAACAACCTCAATAATAGGAATATCATTTGCAACAGCAGTAGCCATTTCAATATGGTTCATATAGAAACAACCGTCACCGGCAATATTAAATACTACCTTATCAGGCTGACCAACCTTAGCACCAATAGCAGCACCAAGACCATAACCCATAGTACCTAAACCACCTGAAGTAATAAAGTGTCTTGGATATTTATTTTCAATAAACTGACAAGCCCACATCTGGTGCTGACCTACTTCAGTTACAATAATTTCCTCACCCTTACAAATAGCATTAATTCTTTCCATAATGTACTGAGGCTTTAAAGTACCGTCATTGTCATACTTTAATGGATACTTTGCCTTATATTCTTCAGCCTTAGCCATCCATTCAGGTCTTTCAACCTTTTCAACTCTGTCAGTTAATCTCTTAATAACCTCACCTGCATCACCAATAACAGACTGAACAGTCATAATATTTTTATTAATTTCAGCAGGGTCAATATCAATATGTAAAACCTTTGCATTAGGTGCAAATTTTGAGAAATTAGTTGCAACTCTGTCGCTAAATCTTGCACCAACAGCAATAAATAAGTCACATTCATTAGCAAGTAAGTTACTTGTCTTTGTACCATGCATACCAATCATACCTGTATAATTAGGCAAATCAGAAGGAACTGTACCAAGACCCATAGCTGAACAGGTAACAGGCATTTGCTGTTTTTTAACAAATTCCACTACAGCCTCACTTGCTTCAGCATTAATACAGCCACCGCCACAGTACATAAAAGGCTTTTTAGAATTTTTAATAAGCTCTGTTGCAGCAGCCAAATCATCTTCCATAATAGTAGAAATTCTCTTTTCTACAGGAATTGGCTTTTGTGGAGTGTATTCACACATAGCCGCTGTAACATCTTTTGTAATATCAATAAGCACAGGACCGGGACGACCCTTTCTTGCAATCCAAAATGCTTTTCTTACAGTTTCAGCAAGCTTTGTAACATCTTTTACAATATAATTATGCTTTGTAATTGGCATAGTTACACCTGTAATATCTACCTCTTGGAAACTATCCTTTCCTAAATATGGTAAAGATACATTACCTGTAATTGCAACCATTGGAATACTATCCATATAAGCTGTAGCAATACCTGTAACAAGGTTTGTAGCTCCGGGACCACTTGTAGCAAGACATACACCTACTTTACCTGTAGCTCTTGCATATCCGTCGGCTGCGTGAGCTGCTCCCTGCTCGTGAGATGTTAAATAATGCTTAATCTCGTGCTGATGCTTGTAAAGAGCATCATATATATTAAGTACAGCACCACCGGGATAACCAAAAATTGTATCCACACCATGTTCTTTAAGGCACTCTACCAATATTTCAGAACCGTTTAATAACATAATATTCTCCTTTCCTCTGTAATAACTTCTTAATATTAATATAAACCTGAATAATCAGTATAATTATACATAGTAATAGTTCTTTTAGGAATATGCCAAGGGTCGTCATAGCCTTTTGCAAACAAAGGATTTAAGTCCTCATAGAATATTTGAGTTGCCTTAATGCTATTTCCTTCTTTTGAAATCTTAGTAAGGCTCTCACATCCCATGTGACCCCAATAAACAAAAATTCCGTTGCCGTCACATTCATAAAGTCCAGAATGTCCACCACTAAAAGTACCAAGTGAAACTATTTTTCCATAAGCACAAGAATAAAATCTGTACTCATAATCAGCCTCACAACAACCAATCTTTACACATAATTCCTTGTAACCGTCTTTATTTATATCATACACGCAATACTCAATATCACTGTCATTAGGGCATTTTTCTGTTACAATAACATCATTATCACCCATATAAGTTGCATTGTGTCCACACTTTGCAATCCATTTAAGTTCATTTATATAGGCAGACTTAACATCATCTTGTATAGCAAATGTATTTACACAATTTGCACAGACAAAAATAACAACTGATATAATTAAACTTAATACCCTTTTCATAATAAAATCCCCCTTTTTAGTGTATAATTATAATAATACAGCACCCTTATCAGCCGAAGTAACAAGTCTTGCATATCTTGAAAGATAACCTGTTTTAATCTTAGGTTCAGGTAATACCCAAGTCTTTCTTCTTTCAGCTAATTCTTCATCACTTACATTAACATTAATTTTACCTTCGTTAATGTCAATATCAATAATATCTCCCTCTCTTACAAGACCAATATTTCCACCTGCAGCAGCCTCAGGAGATACATGACCAATACTTGCACCTCTTGATGCACCTGAGAAACGACCGTCTGTAATAAGAGCAACATCTTTATCAAGCTTCATACCTGCAAGGGCTGAAGTTGGAGATAACATTTCTCTCATACCAGGTCCACCCTTAGGTCCTTC
>JBJFFW010000195.1:0-15752 GCA_051892075.1 Lachnospirales bacterium | reverse complement strand
GTACGGTGGTGTGGGAGGTCGGTAGATAAAATAATTATCTACCTCCTACCCGATTCGGAAAATTATTTATAACTGTGTCTTTAAACCTTCAATAGCATTTGAAATATGCTCTTTTGTTTCTTCAAAGGTATACACAAGAGGGGTATCTATTATATTGTGTATGAATTTTATAAAGTAGTTGCTTATTATAGGTTCGTGAATATCAATAAGTTTTACGGATTTCTCATCTTCATATATAAGAATATCAAAATTGTATAGATTTTGTACATTTGTAATTTCAAATTTTTCTGAAACATTTAAATCTTTGCTGTTATATGCTCGCATAGTCACAGTTGAATCATTCATTGTATTTAAAATATTACTTAATATCTCAATTCTTTGAGAAATATTACACGGTTTTAAATATGGATGATTAAAAATTAATAAATTACCATTCCTAGCAAATCTATCAATGCTTTCTTTATTGAAAAGCGTAAACTTTTTGGGAGTTTCTGTAATAGCTTGAATTCTGGTTTTAATGAGGTCAAGATATGCAGTTTTATTAGGAAAATCATCTGTTATTAATTCTGCATACATATTTGGTGAAACAAAGCTTGAAATACAGGGTTCAAAGGCTATTGCATACATATCGTTTGCAACTTGATTTTCCATAAGATGCTCTACACATCCATCAATATCTAATTTCATTACATTTAGAGGGTTGGCATTTTCAACCTTAAATTTATGTGTTTTATACATAGATGAAATAATATGTTCATTTGTTACTGATATTACTGAATCCAAATTCTCATTAAAAAGCAATAATAATTTAGGATAAACTATATAGTATGGATAAGGAGTTAGATGATTATCATAAAAATAGCTATCAACATAAATATAATTAAAAGTGCATATATCACTGTTATTTATAAGTAATGGCAATATGTTCTTTAATATTAATGGATTTTCGTTATGATTATTGCCATTGGGTTTTAGAAATTCAAACAAAACTGATACAGAAATATTATTGGAGTTTTTGTCTAAGCAGTATCCCACAGATGAGGTAAAAAAATCGTTATTAAATGGAATATATGAACAAATTTCGGTTGCTTTATTGCTTGATATGTAGTTAAATGTTGTGCTTCTGACAGCTTCAATAATATTTTGTCTGCCTGAAATATTATTAAAATCAACTCTGGTTGAGGAATATGAATTAAATGGTACATATTCTTTTTTATCTATGTTTGTTTCTATTGTATTTAATATATCAATAATAGTTTCTGTGCAAGTAATCTGTTCATCGCTCCAGTATTGGGCTACATATCTTCTATATAGTGATTTCCTTTCGGCATTTGTTATTGGCAAAACATTAATAAGAGCATCAAATTGTCTTAAATTAAGATTTCTATCTCCTGACAATGATTTTTGCAATGTTGAACGATTAATTTTTGCAATATTTGCTATGCTATAAATGGATATATTATTATCTTTAATTATTTGTTTTATATGTTTTATTATATCATCCTTATTTTTCATTAAATTCTCCCCTTTTTAACATAAATTAAGTAGAAATAATATAAAAATTATATCATAAGAAATTATTACAATCAATGTGTGACAAATATTTTGAAAAATAAAAAAGTGTCTTTGCTTTGTCACATATTGAGAGGAAATGTTGAATATGTTAATATTTAGCCATAGAAAATAGAGGTTGTATTAGCGAAAAATTTTAAGAAAGGGTAGTGGCAAAGTGAAAAAATAACGCTTTTAACCATTATATTTACGCAATTATATTTGGTTAATGTAGTGGCTGATGTTATATATAATCCACATGGAGTTGGACAGCCTTTAAGTGAGGCTTACAAAGAACTTGACAAAAGAGTAGATGAAATTTTAAAAACTACAGGTACGATATTAAGCCTATTTATGATTATTGTGTAAAACATGTAAAATATAAATATACTGATGAAAAAATTGGACGAAAATGGCTCTTGAAACTTTAAAAGGGGTAGGAGAGCTTGTTATCACAGAGTGGCACTTCTTGATTTTATGCTAAAAAAAGCCGGATATAAAACAAGGGTTAAAGGACGAAAAGGCTTAGGCAAACAGCAACATTACCTGAATCAAGTTTTTGTAAAGGCCCACTGGACAAATCTCAATGCATGTCATAGGAAATATATGGCAAGTAATTAGTACTTTAAGAAAAATGGTTGGGTGTTTATTGAAATAAAATGTATTATCAATAAATATATGGTAGGCTATATCAATGAATTGTTTGTTATTAATAAATTAATTATTTTTAATTCTTATTTAAAAGCCACTGATTTAATAATAACTTGGGACTTATAATTTATAAAAGAATATATTTGTTATTTGGGCTAAAAGGTCATTTAAATTTTTGATGAGAGGGGATTGCTATGATTGTTCAAGTTTTTTTCAGAGATATATTAAAGGAATTCTATTTTCAAAATATACTAGATGGCAGGCATGTATTAAATATTTATTCTCACGAAACGGATTTAAAAGATGATATTGAAATTATTATCGATGTTAACAATGGTATAAGACACATTAATGAGAAAAATATTACAATTGTTGATAATGGAGATGGCGAGGAAGATATAGCAATAATTAAAAATGATAGATTGTTATTGGCTAAGATAAAAAATATAAACGAAAACATTGGGATATTATTGTTTGAAAGCAATAAAGGAGTAACCGACTTTAATAAATATATTGTTGATAGTAATTATATTGACATAGGTAAAAACGGTAAAATTGAATACAATATTAAGAATAACATAAAAAGATTTTTTGCATTAAGTTACGAGGACTCAAAGGTGTATGTAATACCATATATCAACAGGATCTATCACAGTGGTAAATTGCTTAGAGAAAAAAGTAGAATAAGATTTGGTGATACCATAAGCTATAACAAGCTTAAGCTTGTATATTTAGGCAATGTAATAGCTTTAAATAATCCTGACGGATATGTAGTATGTTCTCTAGATACATACAAATATGAGGAAACAGGTTATGTAAAGTCTTCAGTATTGGATAATGCTACTGAAGGAGATAAAAAGCTTTTTACGAGATCTCCTCGAATTACTCACAAACCTATAGACGAGGCAAGAGATATTGATCCGCCTACCGCAAAAAAAGAGCCTAAGGAAAAGCCTCTTATCTACACTATAGGGTCTTCCCTTACAATGAGCTTGGCTATGATAGTAAATGTTGTTTATATGATAAGGGCAAGCTCTAGTGGACGCTCTCCCATACCTAGTGCTCTTATGGCATTTAGTATGCTTATGGGTGCAACTTTATGGCCAATACTTACCAGAAGATACAATAAAAGTCAGGCTGAAAAGGAAGAGGCAAAGCGAATTGAAAAATATAAGGCGTACATTGATTCAGTAGATAAAGAGCTTGAGGAAAATGCCAACTATAATCGACAGATTTATGAGGAACTATATCCCTCTTTAGAAAGTTTGGTAAGATGTGCTTTAAAAAAGGACAGAGCTTTGTGGAATCATACTCCTTCAGAAGAAGGATTTTTGGATGTAAGAATAGGCAGAGGAGCCAGAAAATTTGCTGTGGATATTAATATTCAAAAGGAAAGATTTTCACTTGAGGATGATCCTCTTAAAAAATATGCTTCTGTAATACAGCAGAAATATAAGTATCTCCATAATGTACCTGTATCAGTGGATTTAAATGATACTGACATTTTAGGCATTATCGGAGAAAGAAGCAGACAGCTTGATTTAATTAAACTAATCATAACTAGGTTATCCGTTACTCATTGTTATGATGAGGTGAAATTTGCGGTTATATTTAACAGAAAAGAATATGATTTGTGGGAATTTACAAAATGGCTGCCTCATTGTTGGAGCGATAATAAAAGTATAAGATACATAGCAGATAATCGCGATGGTGCATATTATGTTATGAGCCATCTTCGTGAAATATATAACGATAGGCTTGAAACTATCGGCGATAAAAATGTTAACTATCTGCCTCATTATGTAGTTTTTATAACTGACTATTCTCTTGTAAGCGGCGACACTAATATTCAAAGCTTTATAGAAAATTCTGATGGCTTAGGTTTTACATTTGTATTAGGTTATGACACTCTTGGCAGACTGCCTAATAACTGTCAAAATATTATTCAGCTTTCATCTGAAGAATGTACTATTTATAATAAGGCTGATAATTCGGGTAAAATGTTAAGTTTTGTGCCGGATATATCAGAAGGTACTGATGTTAGAAAAATTGCAGAGGCTCTTGCTTCAGTAAAAATTAGTAAAATTTCAGAGGAAACTCAGGTGCCGGAAAGGCTTAGCTTCTTTGGGTTATATAAGGCTAAAAACATAGAGGATCTTGTAATAGAAAGACGCTGGAAAGAATCTCAGTCTTATAAATCTCTTGAGGCCCCTATTGGTATGGGCAGCAATGATGAAGTATTCGCTCTTAATATTCATGAAAAATATCATGGTCCTCATGGGCTTATAGCAGGTACTACAGGCTCAGGTAAAAGTGAATTTATACAGTCGCTTATACTTTCTATGGCTATTAACTATCATCCTTATGATGTTTCCTTCGTGCTTATAGATTATAAGGGTGGAGGTATGGCAAATGCGTTTACAAAGCTTCCTCATGTGTCAGGCACTATAACCAATCTTGAGGGTAATCAAATTAAAAGATCTCTTATTTCTTTAAAGAGTGAGCTTAAAAGGAGACAGGCTATTTTTAAGGAGTATCATGTAAACCATATAGATAGCTACCAAATTAAGTATAAAAGGGGCCTTGCCAGTGAGCCGTTGCCTCACCTTGTAATAGTGTCAGATGAGTTTGCTGAGCTTAAAAGTCAAGAGCCTGAATTTATGAATGAGCTTATTTCCACAGCTCGTATTGGACGAAGTCTTGGAGTGCATCTTATACTCGCTACCCAAAAACCGTCAGGCGTAGTAAACGACCAGATTTGGAGTAACACAAGATTTAGAATTTGTCTTAAGGTGGCAGACAGAACTGACAGTAAGGAAATGCTTAAAAGAGACGAAGCGGCAACAATTACTCTTCCAGGACGCTGTTATGTTCAGGTGGGTAACGATGAAATATTTAAGCTCATACAAAGTGGCTACAGCGGTGAAAAATATGTTAGAAATGGCAGCAATATTGCTGATAGCTCCAATTTAAGCATAACCTGTATAGATCTACAGGGTTCAGAGCTTTATAAAAGCAATCAAAAGGCTAATGATATTGACACTGAGGAAACTCAGCTCTCAGCTATTGTAGATTATATAGATAAGTATTCCACAAGACAAGGCATTGTGCCGCTTAAACTTTGGCTTCCGCCTTTGCCTAAGGAATTATATCTTGAAAACCTAGATAAGAGAGTAGGCGGCTTTAACGGAAATTGTTGGGAGCCGGGAATGGATTGGATTGACCCAATTATTGGTCTGTATGATGAACCTGAAAATCAAAAGCAAAATGTTTTGGATGTCAACTTTGGACAAAATGGTCATTTTATACTATATGGTGCTCCCGGCACAGGCAAGACAACATTTTTACAAACTTTAATATATGCTTTGGCTCAAAGATATTCTCCTGAGCTTGTGAATATGTATGTTCTTGATTTTGGCAGCAGAAGCTTAAGCTACTGTAAATTCTTGCCTCATGTAGCCGATGTTATGTTCTCTGATGATGAGGATAAAATAAAGAAACTGTTTTCAAGAATCAATATAGAGCTTGGCTTAAGGAAAAAGGCTCTTGCAGAATATGGTGTGGGAAATTTGCTATCTTATATGCAGGCAAGCAACAATAAGCTTCCGGCAATAATACTTATTATAGATAATTTTGCAGCTTTTATTGAACTATATCAAAGTTATGAAAACGAATTGATCAAGCTTTCAAGAGAAGGTGGAAATTATGGTATTTATCTTGTTATAACCAGCGCATCAGTAAATGCTGTTAAAAGGCGTATAGCAGAAAATATAAAGATGGTTTATACACTACAGCTTAATGATGTGTATGATTATGCTTCTATAATTGGCAGAACAGAGGGCGTTTATCCAGAAAATGTAAAGGGCAGGGGACTTGTACGCATAGGCAGTGTGCTTGAATTCCATACAGCCCTTGCAGTTAAAGAGGTAAATGAGGCTGAGAGAGTTAAGCTTATTAAAGAGAAATTTAATAAAATGGCTGATTGCTGGAATGGACCAGTACCTAAGCCTCTGCCGATTATGCCAGAAGATATGAGTATAGACTCAGTAGTGCTAAGAGATGAATATGTAGATGCAATAGAAAATGGGAAAATACCTGTAGGATATGAAATTGAAAATGTTGAGCTTGCAGTTATAGATCCTTGTGAAATACCTGTATTTAATGTATATGGCGAAGGGGCCAGCGGGAAAACGAATTTTCTCTCTTGTATTATAAAAGCTAATAAATATAGGGATATATGGCTTATTGACAATTCAGAAGGCTCAATTAAGAAAATATGCAGCGAAAATGACATTGCTGCCTATAGTGGAAGTCCTGATGATTTATCTGAATTTATCGGTGCTTTTGTTAAGGAGCTTTTAAACAGGCACAATGAATACAAGGCTTACTGTGATAATGGTGGAGATATGCCTAAGAATGAATTTATAAAGAAATATAAGGAATTAATACTTATTATTGATGATTTTGACAGTTTCTTTACCAATATTAGTGATATAGATCTTGCATATTTTAAGCGGGCATTACAGGAGTCCGGAGATTTGGGTGTGACAGTTTTTGTAGCATTAAATATTAATCTTATAAGTAAATATAAGACCCAAAGCAGGCAGATATTTGACTCCAAAAACGGCATTGTACTTGGAGCTATTGATAAGCTTTCTATTTATAATATAAGTGTTTCATATGGAGTTAAAAAGAATTATACAGTAGAAGCGGGTAAGGGATTTTTGGTAAACGGTAATAAGTATTTAATTATAAAGGTACCATCAGTATTTAGTTAGGAGCGTATGTATGTTCAGAATTGTAATATGTGATGATAAAAAAGAGAATATAGCATTTCTGAACAGCAGAATTCGCAAGGCAATTTCGGATATGAGGGGAGGCAGAAACACTGAGGTGCTTTCTGCCAAGCCTGAGTTGTTATACGAATACACAATTAATGATAATTATGTATATATTTTCTTCTTGGATGTAATATATGACAAAATAAATGGAATCGATATTGCAGGAAGACTTAGAAGGCAGCATAGAAATATTTACATAATTTTTTATACAGAGCATATTGAACTTTTGTATATGGTCATCAATCAAAATCTTATGCCAAGTGGTTTCTTAGCTAAGCCTGTTAATGATAATGATTTAAAAAAGATACTTTTTACTGTTTATGATTATTGCATAGACGATATTAAGGATGAGACTGCAACTCTTATTGTTAGCACAGGCTCTGCTGTTTACAAAATAAGATATGATGAAATCATCTATATAGAAGCTCTAAACAAAAAAATATATATTTATACTGAAACTCAGAGAATATGTTTTTATGACAGCCTTCAAAATCTATGTGAAAGGCTAGGCAAGGACTTTTTAAGATGTCACAAAAGCTTTGTCGTAAATAAAGAAAAAATTAAAAATGTATATACTAAGGAAATGTATTTAGAAATGAGCAACGGAAGCCGCATAGCTATGTCCAGAACATATAAATCAGAAATAAAGGACAATATGAAACGAGGAATAATATGAATGGGAAAAAGAGAAGCTATATTTTTAATATATATGAAATCATATATTTATCTAAGCTAATGGGGGCTAATTATATATTCAATATAGATATGAGGATAAATGATACATCTGACAATATTGCTGAAATAGCTGAGAAGAGCCTTATTAACAAAAATTATGTATTTGTAGATTTTAATGGCAATATGATTTTAAATGAAGAGATTATAGATTATTTTATTCCCTTTACCGCTCCTCAAAAAATTATTTCTGTTAAAAAAGCTATAATAAATGAGAAACATAACAGTATTTATTATATTAAAAATGATAAATATGTTCAGGTGGAGCAGGATTATACCAATAAAGGTAATTATGTTTTTACTTTGGATAATGTGAATGACATTTTTGGGAGTATTTTGGATTATATAGTTATAGACAGGAAAATAGACGATAAAAAAACTAGGTTTATTATAAATATTAATGAATATAAAATATTAAAAGATATGGTAAATAAAAAGAATATTGACGGGGTAAAGGGCATTATATGGGATTTAGGTATAAATTTAGAACTTGCTAAAAATATTGAAGAATTATTTGATGATAAAACCGACTATATGTCAATAAGTTTTTTTCCTGAATACAATACTCAGCCCCATAATTTCGACTATATTTTATATTATATATGCAGCGACAGCTGTTGGAGAATGGAATCAGAGGCTGATTATGGCGATAATATTAAGTTTTCTTCTGTTACTGAAAAATCTATAGCCAATGATTTATCCAATAAGCTTATGAAATTTTTTGGTATAAATGGTAAAAAAATTGATGAGTTGTTCACATAGTGCATCTTATCCTCAAAATAATGCATTTTGTCAGATTCTATTGAAAAATAGATTAATAAATAATACAATGCAAATCAAGAAAATAACGGGCAAAAGGAAGTGAAATGTAATGATGGAAATATATATATTACCTGACAGGCTTGATAATTCTGCAGATAAATGTCGAGATATGGCTAATAGAGTTGCTCATATAAAAAGAGAATTTAGAAGTCTTGCAAATTCCCTTGATTGGGATATAAGAGGCAAAGCTAATATAGCAAAATATATTAACACATTAAATTCTCAGTTAAGCGTTGCAGAGAGTACATTTAAGAAACATCATAATTATCTCATAGAAACTAAAAATACTTATCTTGCTGCCGAAGGCAATGAAAAAATAGACTCTAATAATCTTAAAAATGGTCTTTATAAAAATGGAAAGAACAATATAGATTTTCGAGTTAATATTAACTCAAATAATGATGAGAAGGAAAGTGAATTTATAAAATTTTTACATAGTATATTTGACCCTATAGCATCAATTGACTCCAATGCATATAAGTTTTTTTCATATTTTTTTAAATATATTCCAGGAATCGGCGGGCTTATTAAACCAGTTATAGGTTGGGGTGGAAGTATATCTTCTTTAGTTAATAAGTATAAAAATGGTGTAACATCGTGGCCTGGGTTTATGTATGATATGGTAAAATATGATTTTAAAATGTTTACTTCTTGGGGGGATTCTGTTTTAAAATTTGATTCTAAAATATTTAAGAAAATAGCTTCTGATAAATTTTCTTATTCATCTTATGGTACTTTTGGAAAGATATGTAAGTATGCTCCCGTTGTGAATGTTGGATTTAGTTTTTTTGGAACTGCTTATGATAGTTATAAAAAATATTCCGCTGATGGCAGCATGGACTTTGGTGATTGGTCTGAACTGTTAATAGATTCTTCTGTTGATGGACTTGTGGCAGTAGGTGAGGGACTTTTAACAATAGTAAACCCGTTTGTCGGAATATCTTTTGGTACAGCAGCAGGCGCCATGGATTTAAGTGGACATACATCAAAGGCAATAAAGGATTGGGCAAGTTCTCTTGGAAAGCATATAGGGCAGTATCGTGTTAATGGCAAAATTTCATGGGGTGCATTACTTTATGATGATTTTAGTGTAGGTGCTAACGCGGTAGAAACCGGTCTTGAAAAAGTTTGGGATAATTTTACAAAGCCTAAGAATAGTATAGAAGATTGTACAACTATATTTACAAGTTTATGGAAATAAAATCTGAAAGGAGTGGAGTTTTATGATTGAAATAAGAAGTGCGTTACCTGTTGGAACTGTTGTGAAATTAAGAGAAACGGATAAGAGAGCTGTTATAATAGGTATTTTGCAACAATATGAAGAGGATGGAAATAAAGAAAATTTTGATTATATTGGTGTTCCATACCCAGAAGGGTTTATGGGAGGAGGAAGCACAGTACTATTTAATGAACAGGATATAGAAACTGTTTTCTTCTTAGGATTTTCCGATCTTGAAAGACAGCATTTTATATCTGAAGTTGCAGATAAGATAGAGGAAACTGGTAAATAGCTAATCAGTACATGCAAGTATGAAATATAATGTAAATAAAGGCGGTGGTATTGAAAAGTGGACAATATTTATATTGATGTATATATGCCAAGCTTAAATAAAAGCTATGATATAATGCTAGCTCAGGACATTACAGTCAAGGCGGCGGCTCAATATATTTTAAAGACCATAAGTGAATATGAAATGCTTGAGCCAAGCAATGGTAATGTAGTGCTTTGCAGTAGAAACTGCAAACGAATACTTGATGGCAACCTCACTCTATATGAAAACGGAGTGAGGGACAGTGGTAAGTTGATTATTGTATAAGGTGGTGATATATATGGCTGATATGCGAATAGATTACGACTTGACTGTTGCAAAGGCAAAAAGAATCAAGGAATTGTCGGGAGATATGCTTACTATTATAAGCAAGCTTAAAGGACATGAGGCGGAAATACAGCAATATTGGAGAGGAGAAGCCTCTAATCAATACATAGATGAATGTGAAAAACTTATTTCATATTTAATTAAGCTAGATTTAAAAATAAGCGAATTTGGAGATTCCATTATTAAAATAGCAAATATTATTAAAACTGCTGATGAGAACAGCAGAAAAATGGCATCAAACCTTACTACAGGTTATTGATAACATAGTATGTAATTATGAGTTAAATTCTCATTATTAATAAATTTATTTTCATAAGGAGGAAATTATTATGGCAAATGTAATTAGAGTAACACCTGAGGAACTTTTAGCTGCTGCTAGTAAGGTTGAAAGTTGGGCAGACAGCTATTTATCAATTTATAATAGAATTAATTCTACCGTAAATGATTTAGCAAGCACATGGGGCGGTGAGGCTCATCAGCAATATGTAGCACAGCTTGACGGTTTCCAGGATGATTTTAACAACCTGTATACACTACTTAACAAGTATGGCTCTTATTTAAGAGATGCGGCAGCAAAGTATCAGCAGGCAGAAGAAAACATTAAGTCATCAGCAAGCTCATTAAGCACAGGTATCTAATATTGGTTTTTATTTAAAGGAGGCAGATTACAATGGCAGAAATTAGAGTTAATTCCGAGATGTTAAGAAATGCATCAATGCAAATTAAGCAGGAGGGTGCGAATTTTGCAGACCTTGCTATAGATTTTGAACAGGGTATGAATGCTCTTTCAGCAACATGGGAGGGTGATGCGTTTAACAGTTTCAAAACTCAGCTTGATTCTTTAAGTCCATCTCTTGACAGATATTCAGAGGTTATACAGGAATACGCAACCTTTCTTGAGACTTCAGCAGAACAGTATGAAACAACTGAGGCCGCTACTCAGAATGAAACAGATAATCTTGTAAATAATTTATTCAAATAATAATTGGCTATATTAAGAGGGCAGGAAAATCTTACCCTCTTAATATGCTTTATTAAAGCTAATAAGCTTTTACTGGCTTTAATAAAGTAAAAATGCGAGGTGAGCAACTTGGAGATTGATGTAAATACTTATTATCTTGAATGTCTAAGTGAAGAATTCAGAAATATAGGCAATAATTTTTCAGATATTATAACTGAATATAATACATTAAGTTATGAGATACTTAATGAAATAGAGACTGAAAGCGAGGAAGATATTAAAACCGCCGCTGATGAGCTTAAAAAGGCTATGGATAATGGGTTTATAACTATAAAAAAGCATGAGAACTTTTTAATAAATACATATCAGGATTATAGTTTAATTGATAAAAAACTTTCAGACGAAGCCATAGCCTTGGTAAATATGCTATATCAATCAGGTTCGGGGATAAATATGACGATTGTACCTACTCCTTCTAACATATTGCTGACAGTTAATCCTATTGTTTTACCTCTTGTAATAGATAAACTGCCAAATACTGATATAAGCAGAGTAAATGTAAATAACAGAAAAAGTATAGTCATAACAGGGTTAATTGATGCTATAGTTTCAGAAAGTGATGCCAAATTTAGCTATTTGAGAGCTATGATGGGTATTATAGGCTTAATCGCTCCTGCAGCTATATTAACTGGATTATATGGTTCTATAATACCTGATGAAAGAGTGCTGCAGAATATTTTAGGGCTTACGGATGAGGAAGATGTTGGCTCAGGAGCTAGTGGTAATGGAACGGGAAAATATGACAGCCTCTTAGAATTAATAGGACAAGGTTTTCAGACTAATTATAATCTTATTGAGGCATTATATTATTCATTTATAATTGCATCCCTACTTGATGGAAATATAGTTATAGGAGAATTAAGTGGATATGATACTCTTGCTGATATTACATATACCAATAAAGTAAATGAATATGTAGCTGAAGATGATGAAAATTTGGAGTATAAGGAAAACTATAATAACAAAAATAATGATGAGAATATAGCTGAATATGGAGATTATTTTTATAATACAAAAGTGAATAAGGATGCAGAACATAATGATTCTATATATTCATCGTTTAGGAATAATGAATATGAGGAGCTTTATAAAGGTAACTTATCGAGTATGGAAGAAGCTGATAAACTGGTTAGACAATCCGCAGAGCAGCTTACTCCGCCAGAAGTGAATGGCTCAGAAAATATTGAGGCAGTAAATGATGAAGCTTCAAGTGATGATTTGAACAGC
Source organism: Lachnospirales bacterium (assembly GCA_051892075.1). Classification (GTDB taxonomy): domain Bacteria; phylum Bacillota; class Clostridia; order Lachnospirales; family CAG-274; genus HGM11788. The sequence continues at coordinate 3,030 of JBJFFW010000195.1, read as the reverse complement.
TCATTAGGTTTAGGTGGTGGATCTGCAGGTGGTGGTTCATCATTAGGTGGTGGTTTAGGCGATAGTTCCTCTTTTTCAGCAAATTCTGATGCGGTATCAGCTTATACTCAAAATCCTGAGGAAGTTATATCAAAAGGCAATTTTAATGCTGAATATAATAAAATAGATACTCTTTATGGCAGAATATTATCAAGTGTTTATAACAAAAATTCAGATGTTAATACTAGAAGTTTAGCTGCTATGACTCTTGGTGGAGGAGCAGCTGCTGCAGGGGGTATAGGTACAATATTCAACTTAGCACAAAGTACTGTGGCAGCCAATACAGAAGCAGATATGTTGAAGCATATAGCAGGAGCACTTAGTTTTAATAATATATTTGAATTAGTCGGCAATGCCCAAATGTGTAATATTGGCTGGCTGTCTGAAATAAAAAATGTTTTAGTATAAGGAGGAATATATATGTTGCCTATAGGTTCTGTAGTAGTGTTAAAGGGTGGTTCTAAAACACTTATGATTTTTGGCAGAAAACAGATTAGCTCCATTAACAGCAAAGTGTGGGATTATCTCGCTTGTTTTTATCCTGAGGGTAGTATAGGACCGGAATACTGTTTCTTATTTAATGAAGAGGATATAGACGAGGTTAAGTTTATGGGTTATTCAGATGAAAATAATGTTAAATTTGAAAAACAGCTTTTAAGTGCTGTTAACAATACAGATGAAACAAAGGGACAGTAATGAGAAATTTTTTTATTTAACAACTTACTAAGACTTTGATTAACAAACAAATTCAAAAAATAGCCGCAAGTCAGTTCTTTCATTCCGATTTATGCTGATGTTTTAGCGGCAGAATGGAGGATTTATATGGAATATGCGTTTATGTTTTTGATACTGTTTGCTATGGTATTTGTTATAAGTATAGTGTATATGTCAATCTATGCTGTTAAAAATTCCAAAAAGCATGAGTCCCAGATTGAGGTTAACAAATTGGAATTACCAAATACAAAAGCAAATGATGCTCATATTAAGGATTTTTTTGATATAAATGCTGGAAAAGAAAGCAGGTTTGCAGATTTAGAGGATGTGGATGAGGAAGTCAATACATTGGGTGCTGATTTTAAATCATTTATAGCTCAATCAAAAGAATGTAATAAGCTAGAAAAGAAAAAAACTGATATTATAAATAATTTTTCTGATTTTGAAAATGATTTTAAAACTGTTAGCTTAGATGATGACTTTTCCTTTGATTTTGAAGATGATAACAATGATACAATTAATATGACTGATGATTTAGAAAGCTTAGCTAATAAAAACAGAATAAATGTTGTTTTAAAATATAAGTATGCAGATATAAACAAGGTAGTAAAAATGATTACACCTCAGGTTACTGTTGGAAGAGGAATAGGTAATGATTTGCTTTTTGGCAAAGATACATTTGCAAGCAGAAACCATGGAGTGTTTATTTTGAGAGATAATAATTTGTATATTAAGGACCTTAATAGCAAAAATGGTACTTATATTAATAAAACACAAAGAGTTATAGGAGAGGTTATTATTGAAGAAAGCTGCGAGGTCACATTTGGAAACGCTGTGGTAGATGTAAGTATAACCAAATAGGAGGGTATATGTATTTTACTGATATAGGATATGTATGTGATATTGGTAATGTTCGAAAGGAAAATCAAGATAGAATAGTGGTCTTAAAAAATAAATTATCAACCTTGTGTGCAGTTGCCGACGGTATGGGTGGAATGAATAAGGGTAGCTTTGCAAGCAGATTTGTAATAACCCAAATAGCAGATATGTGGAAAGCGGGTCATTTGAATAATTTGTCAAAGGACAAAATTATTGAGGTACTTTATGAAGTAATAACCAATATCAACAATGAATTAAAACAGTATTCCGCTAAATATGATGTTAAAATGGGTACGACTCTTACCTTGTTGTATATACAGAATAATTTTGCTATTATTGCTTATTCAGGAGATACAAGGCTTTATATCATAAGGGACAATACAGTTAAACAACTTACTGAAGACGAAACCCTATATAATTATTATGAAAAATACGAAGAAAATAGTTGTTATAATGATAAAAATAATAAGAGTATTCTGTTTTCCTATATAGGAAAGGTAGGTAATTTGACTTTAAATTTAAAGGCTATTGACATTTTAAAGGATGATGCTTTTGTAATATGCTCAGACGGTGCCTATAATTATTTAAATATACATTCCAATAAAAACTTATATTTAGTAAATAACTACAATGCCTCAGATATAGTGAAACAGTGGACAGCTGATATTAAAAATAGTAGAGCTTCGGATAATTTTTCGATAATAGTTGTAAAGTGCAAATAAATTTTTAGTAGGTGTAAATATGAAAAAAATTATTATTGTTATTTTATTTATCACTGCATTAAGCGTAATGTTTGTAAATATTTATGCAGACGAAACCAATATAAAAGTTACTGAGGCAGAAATAAATATTACAAATGCAGCCTCAGCAGATGTTAATTATAAATCAGGAATGATTATTGGTTCAGAATTGGTTGAGCCTCTTATTAAGAATGCATTAAAGAAAAAGGAAGAATATAAGTCTTCTGAGATTTCTTCTTATAAAAATTTAGATACAAATATTAAAATTAATTTAACAGGCGTTTATAAAAAATTTAATATACAGTTGGATAGAAATATTAAAAATTATGCAGAGTTTGTAGATAATATTATTATAAATGCTAATGGCATTTATTGCTACATAAATCCTGGGGAATTAAATTTTGATAAATCTGAAAATAATATTTCTTTAAGCGTTAATGATAAGAGTAATATTATTGCTAAATATAATGGAAGTGCTTTATCTAGATACATTAAAGCTATATTAATATTTATATTTGCAGTAGCGGCTATATATTTATTTGTTTTTGGCAAGCTTTATTTAAATAAGCAATATAGTGACAATAAAGCATTTGTGTTTACTTTTTCGGTTATAATGCCTATAGTAGCTATTATACTGCTTATTATTACAGTGCTTGTG
>JBJFFW010000194.1:0-15764 GCA_051892075.1 Lachnospirales bacterium | reverse complement strand
GTAATTCACGATAATGCCTATTCAGAATATGTATATGATTATGAACTTGGACATTCTTTTTTAGAGGTAGAGGGTGCAATGGATATAGGTATAGAATTTAACTCACTTTCTAAAAGCTATAATCTTACTGGACTTAGGCTTTCTTTTGCCCTTGGCAACAGTGAAATAATTAAGAGATTTAAAAAATTCAGGTCACAAATTGATTATGGAATTTGTATGGGAATACAAAAAGCTGCCATCGCCGCCTTAAACGGTCCTCAAGATGTAGTTGAAAAAAATAGAGCAGAATACAAAAAAAGAAGGGATTTTCTTTGTAAATCCTTAAATGAAATAGGCTGGGAAGTACCTCTTACCGACTCTACAATGTTTTCATGGCTTCCTATTCCAAAAAATTATACAAGCTCTGAAAAATTTGCCTTTGACCTTTTGGAAATGGCTGGCGTTGTAATGGTTCCCGGAATTTCCTTTGGAAAAGAGGGCGAGGGCTATGTAAGAGCAGCCCTTGTTGTGCCTGTTGAAAAAATGAAAAAAGCAGTTGAAAACATTAAAAATTCGGGCATTTTAAATAAATAAACCTTCTTATAATATACAGACCTTGTATATTTTTCTTGCATTTTTTTGCAATATAATGTATTATAGAAATATAGATATTTTTTGAGGGAGAATTAAATACTATGGCTTCTGTAAACGAAAAAACCGTTAGTGTGAAAAAACCCAAGCTGATATTAAAATGCTCTAAAGTTACAAAAAAAATTGGTAACGGACTAAAACTTCTTAAAGATTGCAGCTTTAGTGCATACAAAGGTGAAGCTATTGCAATTTTAGCTCCTGCTAATAACAGCAAAACCACCTTTGCTAAAATTATATGCGGTCTTGTTCCTCCTACAAGTGGCGAAATTACAATAAGAGGCAACAAGGCAGGCAGAAATACTAATCAGTTTGTAAGCTATCAGCCTGAAATTCCCTTTGTACGAAGTGAAAGTACAGTTTTGGATTATATGAATATGTATAATAGGTTTTTTAAGGACTTTAATTTTAAGAGAGCTTTTAAACTTTTAAAACAGTTTAAAATTTCCCCAAGAACTAAATTTGAGGATTTATCTATAACAGCAGTTCAAATTGTTGAAACTGTTTTGGTTTCCTGTAGGAAAACCTCTCTCTATGTCTTTGATGACCCTCTTGCTCATGCCGACCCTAAATATCGCAAAGCTTTAATTGATATTATGGGAAGTTGCAAAAAGCTTGGTGCTGTAGTTATTTTTTCACAAATAAGTGATGGTTTAAGTAAGATTTCAGACAAAATAATATTGCTAAAAAAAGGTGAGATTTATGTCGCCCTTAGCAACAAGGATTACGATAACGACGAAAAGAAGTTTTACGCCTTATATAAGGAGGTGTTCAGAAAGAATGCTTAATCTTATATATTATGACTTAAAGGCTACTATTAAAAAACTTTGGGGATATTTTATTTTTATGGCTATACTTGCCTTTATAGTCAGATTTATTTGGAGTGGTGTTTTTACGGAAACTCTTAATAATGATGTGAATGATTTTTATTTGCCCCTTATTATTAATTTTGTTGCTTTAGGTGCTTTGGGAGTTATTGCATTTGTAATTTCAATAGCTGTTATTGTATCTCAAACCAAATGGTTTGATGAAAATATTCTTTCACCACAGGGTCAGCTTACTAATATGTTTCCTGTGGCAAGCTGGCAGATTATACTTAGCAAAATTTTAACTGCTCTTTTTTGGAGTGTTATTTTGGTGCTTATGGCTATGGGTGTTTTGTCTATATTTTTGGTAAACACCGATAGATTTGATGAGCTTATGTCAGCTATAATTGAAATTGGTGCAAGTAATAATGTAAATATAAGTATAGGACAGATTATTTTCTTCTCAGGTCTTTTTGTTACTACATCTGTAACTTCAATTATTACTATTTGCTTTACTTCACAGCTTATAGGACAAATGGTTAACGATTTTAGAAATCTTATTACACTTTTTTCCTTTATTGGAATTATTTTAGTTACAGCCTTTGTAATTAATATCCTTTCTTCAATTTTAGGAATTAATATTGCAGAAATAAGCACAGATATTGACAGTATAATTAATTTTGCCATATCTTCGGCAGCTAAACTTTCAGTAATTAATGTACTTATAATTGTTGTTTACTGGCTTATTTGTTCAAATATTTTAAAAAGACATCTGAATCTTATATAATTTATTGGGGACTTTGTCCCCAATCCCCTACTAGCTTTTTGAAAAAAGCTAGGCAAAAACTTTTAAAAGGATTGACCACAGGTCAATCCTTTATTTTATATATAACCAAACAATATATAATTACAGATTAATGTTATAGAAATGGTTAAACACTTTTCCCATAACAAAACCACATAAATAAATTAAGTAAAGTAAACCAATAACTAAACTTGTAAAATAAATTAAGTAAAGTAAATCAATAACTAAACTTGTAAAATAAATTATAATAAATTCCCAAGGATTGACCATAGGTCAATCCTTCAAAAAGTTTTGTTAAGCGTATAAAAAGCTGGTAGGGGTTCGGGGACAAAGTCCCCGAAAACAATATTTAAGCATTATAATAATTATTAAGAAAAGTCGCCGCCTCATTTCTAATGGCTTCAACAGGGTGTTTTTCAGCAACAGTTGTAAAAAATTTGGCAGCAGAGGCATTATCCCCTTTTTCAATATATATTCTGCCAAGTTCATACATTGCCGAATAGCCTGTATCTCCACCATTTTGAGAGCATTGTATACATTTATTATACATTTCTATAGCTTCATCATATTCTTCGCTATTCTGAAATTCCTGTCCCTTAGTAAAATATTCCTCGGCAGCAGCAACCAAAACACTATCGCAAAGTTTTCTATACTGGTCTAAAACCTCTCCTGTAAAGCCTGTAATATCAAGGGCAACAAGTCTATCAGCAGCAACTTCAATATTATCATTTTTAAAATTATTTTCAATTTCAGCCAAAGTCTTAACTCTCTCCTGTAAAGCCTTAGCTCCTGCAGAATCAAGCTTTGATTTTAGGCTTTCATTTTCTTCTGTCAGATTTTTAATGGTTTCATCTTTTTTTGACATTTCAGTATCGGTAGTATTTTTAAGTACAGCATAATCTGTTTCATATTTTCCAATACTTCTTTCATAGCTTTTAAAAACAGAGGGAATTACAAGAGCAATACCAATAACAGCCATAACAACAATTCCCGCCATAAAATAAATTATATTGCCTTTGCCCTTTTGTACTTTATTAATGGCATTAGCGGCAGTTTTATTATAATAAGTATTTGTGTCGTTATCCTCTTTTTTAAAAATAGATAACCTGTCAGGGCGTAGTATTCTCTGATAATTTTTAGCAATAGGGTTAGCCTTATCAATTTTAAGAACCCTCTCAGTATATTTATAAGCTGCGTTATTTTTACCCTGCATCATAAGGCAAAATGACAAAAGATTTAAAATATCAACTGACTTTGGATTAAAATCCAGTCCTCTTTTTAATCTCATAATAGCCATATCATAATTGCCCTGTTTTGCATGATTTAAAGACTCGTTATATTTTGAAACTGCCTTTGATTTTTCTGAAAAATCCACACTGTTTAAAATATCCTGAAGATAGGTAACAGCAGGATTTTTTTCACTGTTATCAATAGATGCACTTATACTCCAATGAATATAACAATCTGTAATTCTTCCAAGTCTGTAAAGTACAAGTCCAATAAGATTTTGTGCCGTAATATTAGTTTTATCATAGGCAACACTTTTATTCAATCTTTCAAGGGCATAAATAAGCTTATCCTCTTTAACATAAGGCAAAGCAAGGTTATAGTATTTAATTGATAAAGCCTTTGTCTTTTTTTCAATAGCCTTAAAGTTTTCGGTATACAGCATACTATCACCCCTTATTAGTTCTGAAATAGAGCTGTTTTAGTATGTCTATAATATCACTGACATCATTGTTCTCCACAATTTTCTGTGCCTGTTTAGGCTCAGGCAAAGGCTGATATTTATTAATTTCCTGCTTATAATCAAACATCAATTTACCTCAATTATTCTTCTTCAACTGCGATTTTAATACCAAGCTCTTTAAGCTGGGCCTCTGTTACAATATTTGGTGCATCAGTTAAAAGGCAGCTTGCGTCCTTAACCTTAGGGAAGGCAATTACATCTCTGATACTTTCTGCACCTGTAAGAAGCATAACAATTCTGTCAAGACCAAAGGCAAGACCGCCATGAGGTGGAGCACCAAACTTAAAGGCATCAATTAAGAAGCCAAAGTTTTCCTGTGCAGCCTCGGCTGTAAAGCCTAAGAGCTTAAACATTGTCTGCTGAATTTCCTGTGAGTGAATTCTAATAGAGCCACCACCAATTTCACAACCATTTAATACCATATCATAAGCCTTTGCTCTAATTTTACCAGGGTCAGTATCAACTAAAGCTAAATCCTCGTCCATAGGTGAAGTAAATGGGTGGTGCATAGCTACAAATCTGCCTTCTTCCTCATCATATTCAAGAAGTGGGAATTCTGTAACCCAAAGGAACTTATAATCATTAGGGTCAAGTAAGTTAAGATTTTTAGCTACTTCAAGTCTTAATGCACCAAGGGCATCAAATACAACCTTGTTTTTATCAGCACATAATAATATAAGGTCCCCTGTTTTTGCACCAAAGGCATTAATAATTTCATTAATCTGGTCGTCATTAAAGAATTTTGAAATAGTAGTTTTAACTCCTTCTTCTTTAAGCTGAATCCAAGCAAGACCCTTTGCACCGTAAGTTTTAGCAACTTCAACTAAGGCATCAATTTTCTTTCTTGGAAGATTGCCACAGCCCTCAGCATTAATACCTCTTACAGAACCACCATTGTCAATGGCATTTTGGAACACGCCAAATTCAGAGCCATTTACAATATCTGTAATATTTTTAAGCTCCATACCAAATCTAATATCAGGCTTATCTGAACCAAATCTCTCCATAGCCTCACAATATGGCATTCTAATAAAAGGAGTTTCAATATCAATTCCCTTAATTTCCTTAAAAATCTTCTTAATAAGTCTTTCATTTACTTCCATTACATCTTCTTCTTCAACAAATGAAAGCTCCATATCAATCTGAGTAAATTCAGGCTGTCTGTCAGCTCTTAAATCCTCATCTCTAAAACACTTTGCAATCTGATAATATTTATCCATTCCTGAAACCATTAAAAGCTGTTTGAAAAGCTGTGGGGACTGAGGAAGTGCATAGAAATTACCTGGGTGTACTCTTGATGGCACAATATAATCTCTTGCACCCTCTGGAGTAGACTTTGTAAGAACAGGAGTTTCAATTTCAATAAAGCCTTCATCATCAAGAAAATCTCTTACAATTCTGCAAAGCTTTGACCTAAGAATAATGTTATTTGCAACAATACTTCTTCTAAGGTCTAAATATCTGTATTTTAATCTAAGCTCTGTACTTACATTTACACTGTCGTCAATGTGGAAAGGAGGAGTTTCTGACTCTGATAAAATCTTCATTTCACAAACTGCAACCTCAATTTTGCCTGTTTTCATATCAGGGTTAATATTTTCAGGTGTTCTTGCCATAACTGTACCTGTTACGGCTACAACATACTCACTTTTAATTTCCTTATCCTTAATTGCAACATCATCTGAACAGTTATCTCTGTCAACTACAACCTGCACAATACCTGTTCTATCTCTTAATAATATAAATGAAAAATGTGAAAACTCTCTTTTACGGCTTACCCAACCCATAAGAGTTACCTTTTCACCTACCATATTTTCATTTACATCACAGCAATAGCAACTTCTTTTTAAGCCGCTCATTAATTCTGCCATTTTAATTACTCTCCCATCTGCTTTTTAATTTCTTGTGAAATATTTTCAAGGCTAACAGTTACCTGTTCACCTGTATTCATATTTTTAAGTGCAACACAATTACTATTTAACTCATCTTCACCAATTACTGCCACAAAAGGAATATGAAGTTTGTTTGCATATTTCATTTTGTGTTTCATAGCCTTATTTGCATAGTAAACATCAGTTACAAAGCCTGATTTTCTAATTGTTTCAGCCACCTTTAAAATATATCCCATATCTACACCCATAGGCACAACCAAGCAATCTACAAGACTTGACCTTTCAGCCTTAATTAAGCCAGCCTCTTTAAGCTGGAAGAAAAGCCTTGTAAGACCGATTGAAATACCTATTCCCGGTAATTTCTGATTGGTGTAGTATTCAGCAAGATTATCATATCTGCCTCCGGAACATACACTGCCAAGATTTCTATAATCGTCAAGGACTGTTTCATAAACTGTACCTGTGTAGTAGTCAAGACCTCTTGCAATAGTTAAATCTATTTCAAAATAACTGTCCTCAATTCCAAAGGCAAGCATATAATCTGTAACCTTTTCAAGCTCTAAAACACCTTCATTAAATTTTTCATTATTAATATTTAACTCTTTTAAAGCTTCGATTTTTTCCTTGTCTGTACCTTTTATGGTAATAAAGGAAATAATGCTTTCTATTTTATCATCGCTAATTCCAAGCTCTTTAAGACATTCTATAACATTTTCCTTACCGATTTTATCAATTTTATCAATATTTCTTAAAATATCTGAAACCTTATCTTCAAGTCCAAGATTTTCAAAAAATCCGTTTAAAACCTTTCTGTTATTAAGTCTTATTGTGAACTTGCCAAAATCAAGTTTTTTAAATACATTATAAATAACAGCAGGCATTTCTGCATCATAGGCAAGGTCTAACTCATCATTTCCTATAATATCAATATCGCACTGATAAAACTCTCTGAAACGACCTTTTTGAGGTCTTTCACCTCTGTATACCTTATTCATTTGGTATCTTTTAAAAGGGAAAGTAAGCTGACCTGCGTGCTGTGCCACATATCTTGCAAGGGGAACAGTAAGGTCAAACCTCAATGATAAGTCATTATCACCTTTATTAAATCTGTAAATCTGTTTTTCAGTTTCTCCTCCTGCCTTAGCAAGAAGTACCTCTGAAAGCTCAATAATTGGAGTATCAAGAGGTAAAAAACCAAAACTTTCATAAACTTCTCTTATTGTATCATAAATTTTATTAAATAAAATTTGGTCCTCTGGAAGAAGCTCCATAAAACCCGGTAAAATTCTTGGTTTAACTTTGTTAGCTGACATTTTTAAAATCTCCTTATTAAAGAGTTTGTAAAAAGCTCTTTTTTCTATCTATCATTTCGTCAATTCGCAAGATATAATCATCTACACTTTTGACATTAAATACTCTTTCAATTCTGTTTTCATTATTATCACAAATTTTAGTTGAGCCACCTGCTCCAAGGGCAATTATACTCTGTTTTTCCTCCATAATTGCCACATTATATATACACTGACAATTTTCCTTACAATAGCCAACATTTTCAAAATTGCCTACCATATTTTTTTGTCTATACATATAATAAGGTGTCATTCCCATAAGAGAAGTATATTCTCTTGATATGGCTATCATTTTTTCCATATTATTAAAATCAGTAAGAGGATATTTTTCAAGGGTTTCTTTTAACCTTGATGCCCTCTTTACTGCAAGAGTATGAACTGTAATACTTTCTGGTGAAAGTTTTTTAAGTCCCTCCATTGTGTAAGTAACTTCTTTTTCACCCTCATTTGGCAAGCCTAAAATAATATCCGTATTAATGTGATTATGTCCTACACTTCTTGCCATTTCAAAGGCATTATAAAACATATCCACACTATGCTCTCGTCCTATAAGCTTTAAAGTCTTATCATTTAAAGTTTGAGGATTTATTGAAATTCTGCCTACATTAAAATCCTTTAAAAGCCTTAATTTTTCATAGGTTATAGTGTCAGGTCTGCCTGCCTCTACAGTATATTCTACAGCAGTATTAAAGTATTTGTCAACACAATATAAAAGTCTTTCAAGCTGTTTTTCGTTTAAAGAAGTAGGAGTACCTCCACCAATATAAATGCTTTCTATTTCCTTATTATGTAAATAGGGTGAAACAAAAGCCATTTCCTTTTCTAAAGAGTCAAGATATAAATCCACCTTTTTACTATATTTATCCAAAGGATATGAAGTAAAAGAACAATAAAGGCATCTTGTAGGGCAAAAAGGAATACCAATATACAAACCTATTTTGCCAAGTCCACCCTCTACAATTTTCTTTTCTTCATAGGCAACCTTAACCATAAGGTCGATTTTTTCTTCACTTACACTATATTTTTCTCTAAATATATTTTTAATTGTGTCAGTATCTACTCCCTCTGCCCAAAGCTCTGATACTAACTTTGCAGGTCTAACTCCCGTAAGTATTCCCCAAGGCATAGGCAAATGCAAAATAGAATTTACAGCCTTATTAATAGACAGACCTAAAACCCTTTTCTGCTCTCTTATGGTGTTATTTTCACTTTTTGCAAAATATTCTGCCCTTTTTTCTCCCTCATAATAAACTACAGCACTACAGCCACTATGACTCATTAAAGTTTCAATAGTTATACCCTCTTTTGAAACTTCATTTGTATTTACATATTTATCATTTGGGTAAAAAAGCATAAGTGATGATACCACATCATCTTTAAAATCGTGTCCCTTTGTAATATAATTCATTTTTATCACCAATTAATAAATATAAGGATTATTTGCCTTTTCAAAACCAATAGTAGTATTATTGTTATGACCACAATAAACTACAGTATCATCAGGCAAAGTAAAAAGCTTATTTTTAATAGAAGAAATAATATCATTACTACTTCCCAAAGGAAAATCGCATCTTCCAAGGCTCATATAAAAGAGGGTATCTCCTGAAAATAAAACCCCCTCTTTTTCAAAATAAAATGAGCAACTTCCGGGAGTATGCCCCGGAGTTAAAATAGTCTTAAATTCAAGGTTACCAAATTTAAAATGCTCACCGTCTTTTAAAACTCTGTCATAATCCACCGTAAAACCATTGCCAAACATAGCTGAAAGATTATTAATTTCACTTTCAGCTATAACTTCCTCATTTTCACAAATAAGTACAGGTGCATTTGTAAACTTTGAAAGTTCCTTAGCTGCCCCCGAATGGTCAAAATGACAATGAGTAAGACAAATTGCCTTAACTTTTAAATCCTCATTTTTTACAATATTAATAAGCCTGCTGCCCTCTGCACCTGGGTCAATAACAATGGCATCATTAGTATTTTCATCAATAACAAAATAGCAGTTTTCACCCATATCAGGTGATACAATTAATTTTAATCTCATATAAACTCCTAAAATAACTTATCACTATCAAGAAGTATTGTAACAGGACCGTCATTTAAAAGCTCTACTTTCATATCAGCCTGAAAAATACCACTTTCTACATTTTTAAAATTAGCCTTTGAATATTTAACAAATTCATTAAAGCTCTCCCTTGCCTCATCAGGCTTAGCACCCATGGCAAAAGATGGTCTTGTGCCTTTTCTTGCATCAGCATAAATTGTAAAATTAGGCACAAGCAAAAGTCCCAAATCAAGGTCTTTTATTGACAAATTCATTTTGCCCTCACTATCTTCAAAAATACGAAGGGTAGTTAATTTTTTTAACATTCTTTCAAAGGTATCATTATTATCACCTGTGTTCATACCAACTAAAGCCATAATACCTTTATCTATTTTTCCAACTATTTGCCCATCAACTTTTACACTTGCATAGGCAACTCTTTGCACTACTATACGCATTATGTGTTCACTCTCTCAATATTATAAACTCCCAAAACCTGCATAACCTTTTTACAGATTATTTCAAGCTGTTCTCTGCCTGTAATTTTCATAGAGATTTCAATAACTGCATCTCCATTTTTAATAGACCTTGCATTAACATTATTTACAGCTATATTTTCATTAATTAAAATCTTTAAAATATCAACAGTAAGACCTGTTCTATCACCTGCAAATACTCTGATTTCAGAAGTGTAGCTTGTCCTTTCGCCATTATCTGAATCAACAGACCATTCAGCCTCTAAAAGTCTGCCTCTTTCTTCCTCATTTAAGTTAATAATATTTACGCAGTCTGTTCTGTGAATAGATACACCTCTGCCCCTTGTAACAAAACCCACAATTTCATCTCCAGGCACAGGAGTACAGCACTTTGAAAATCTAACTTCAATATCACCAACACCATGAACATAAATACCGCTTTTGCTCTTTTTTCTAGGTGTGTCAACAGACTGGGCAATATGAGCATTAATTTCAGCTTCTCTTTCTTTTAAAAGCTCATCAGCAGTTTTCAGCTTTTTAATTTCAGCCTGATGAACATCAACAAGCTTATTAATAATCTGACCCTCTTTTAAACCGCCATGACCTACAGCAGCACAAATAGAGTCCCAATCCTTAAAACTGTATCTTTCAAGAACAGCCTTAATTCCATTAGGAGTTAAAATATCAGATAATACGGCATTTTTTCTCTTAGCCTCTTTTTCAATAAGCTCCTTGCCCCTTACGATATTTTCTTCCTTATTTATTTTCTTATACCACTGATTAATTTTAGATTTAGCTTGAGAAGTCTTTACAAATTTAAGCCAATCCCTACTTGGTCCTCTTGAATTATTAGATGTTACAATTTCAACTCTGTCGCCGTTTTTAATTTTATAATCAAGGTTTACAATTCTGTTATTAACTCTTGCACCAACCATTTTATTACCAATGGCTGAATGAATAGCGTAGGCAAAATCTACTGGAGTGGAGCCTTCTGCTAAGGATATAACCTCACCACTTGGGCTAAAACAAAATACATTTTCACTAAAGGCATCAAGGTCTGTTTTAATAGTGTCCATAAACTCTCTGTTATCAGACATATCCCTTTGCCACTCAAGTATTCTTCTAAGCCAAGTAAGTTTTGCATCTTCTGTAGTTTCTTCTTCAGCGTCAGTTTTTCCCTGTTTGTATTTCCAATGTGCCGCAATACCATATTCAGCAGTTTTGTGCATTTCATAGGTTCTAATTTGTATTTCAAATACAATACCGTCAGGACCTATTAAGGTATTGTGTAAAGACTGATACATATTAGCCTTTGGCATAGCAATATAATCTTTAAATCTGTTAGGCATAGGAGTATAAGCCTCATGAACTACACCCAAAACACCATAACAATCCTTTACACTGTCAACAAGAACTCTGACTGCAAATAAATCATAAATTTGGTCAAGAGTTTTGTTTTTATTATACATTTTTTTATAAATACTGAAAAAATGCTTAGGTCTGCCGTAAACAGTACACTTTATGCCTGCTTCTTCACATTTTTTCTTAATCTCTGCCACAATACCATTAACATAATCTTCTCTTTCAGACTGTTTTCTGTGGATTTTATCAACAAGGTCATAATAAGCCTCCGGCTCTAAATATCTAAGACATAAATCCTCAAGCTCTGTCTTAATTTTAGAAATACCAAGTCTGTCTGCAAGAGGTGCATAAATATCAAGAGTTTCCTGTGCTTTTTCCTTTTGTTTTTCTCTTGTCATAAATTTAAGAGTACGCATATTATGAAGTCTGTCGGCTACTTTAATAAGTATAACTCTTATATCCTTTGCCATAGATAAAAACATTTTTCTATAATTTTCAGCCTGTAATTCTTCCTTTGAAGAATATTCGATTTTAGCAAGCTTTGTAACACCATCTACTAAAAGTGCCACATCATCATTAAACATTTCAGCAATATCTTCTCTTGAATACTTGGTATCCTCTACTACATCGTGCAAAAGTCCCGCAACAATACTTTCAATATCAAGTTCAAGTTCAGCCAAAATTTTTGCAACACAAAGAGGGTGGATAATATAAGGCTCACCTGATTTTCTTTTCTGCTCACCATGGGCTTTTCTTGCAAGATTATAAGCCTTTTCCACCATAGACAAATCCTTAGAAGGATGATATTTATTAATTTCATCTATAAGTTCTTTATACAAAGTTTCAACTTGAATATTAGTATCTGTTTCCGACATAGTATCACCTCTGCAATTTCTTATTTAAAACATAATTATACCCTATATTACCATATTTTTCAAGAGTATTACCTGTAAAAACCTTTTATTCCAAGTAAAATTTTTTGATTATTCAGGATAAATCATATTTTCGTCTTTAATATTTAAAAGGACTTCCTCATAAAATTTTTTACATTCATAATTTGCATATAAAAGATTGTGGTCAAGATAATTTCCACATTCTTTAGAAGTGGTTGCAGGAATTTCGTCATTAAATTCTGCCATAAATTTAAAGCAGTCCTTCATTAATTCTAAAATATCTCTTGGTTCTAAATCCCCTTTTAAAATAAGATACATACCTGTTCTGCAACCCATAGGACCAACATAAATAATCTTATCTTCCCAGTCCTCTCTGCCTCTTAAATAAACAGCCATTAAATGCTCTAAAGTATGAATAGCTGCTGTATCAATACAAGGCTCAATATTTGGTCTTTTAATTCTTATATCAAAGGTAGTAAGGGTGTTATCACCTACCATATCTTTTCTTGAAACATAAATTCCCCTTAATAATTTATCGTGGTCAATAGTAAAACTTGCTACTTTCATAATAAACCTCCAAATTTATTTTAATATAGTTATTTTACAATAATTTTTTAAAATGTACAAGCATAATATTTAATGAAAGAACTTATATTAAACAAAATTACAACAAAGTTTAATTATTATTAATTTGTTATAAAAATAACTCACAAAAAATACCTTTAAACTCTTGTATTTTTATGTAATTTGTTGTATTATAAAGTATAAGCAAATTTATAAAGGGAGCTTTTTTATATAAGCTCTAAAAAAATAAGGAGGAATTAGATAATGAGTCTACACACCTTTAAAAGAGGTATTCATCCGCCTGATGGCAAGGCTTACTCTAACACAAAGCCTATTGAGATAATTATGCCTAAAGAGGGTGCTTTAATGGTATTTCCATTAAGTCAGCATATTGGCGCACCTGCTGAGGCTATAGTTAAAAAAGGCGACAGAGTGCTTGTAGGTCAGAAAATAGCTGAAGCAAATGCTTTTGTATGTTCACCTATTCACTCATCTGTGTCAGGTACTGTTAAGGATATTAAGCCTATGCTTGCTCCTAGTGGTATGATGATACCATCTATTATTATTGAGAATGACGGACTTATGGAAGAAGACCCTAATATGGGTAAAGATACTGATTGGCAGTCTTTCTCCAAAGAGAAAATTCTCGAAAAAGTTAAAAATGCCGGTATTGTAGGACTTGGTGGTGCTGGTTTCCCAACTCATGTTAAACTTAATCCGCCTCCAACAGACAAAATCGACACTATTATTGTTAATGCTGCTGAATGTGAGCCTTATCTTACTACTGACCACAGAATTATGCTTGAAAAAACAGACAGACTTGTTCTTGGTCTTTCAATTATGTTAAAGCTCCACGAAAGTGCTAAAGGTTACATAGCTATTGAGGCTAATAAGCCTGATGCAATAGAAAAGGTTGGAAAGGCTTGTGAAAGCTACCCAGATATTTCTGTTTTAGTTCTTAAAACAAAGTATCCACAGGGTTCTGAAAAACAGCTTATTTATGCTGTTACAGGCAGAGAAGTTGATTCAGGCAAGCTCCCTGCATCAGCAGGCTGTATAGTAGATAATGTTGATACTGTACTTGCTATTGAAAGAGCTGTTGTAGAGGATAAGCCTCTTATGAGAAGAATTGTTACCTTTACAGGTGATGCTGTTAAAAATCCTGGTAACTATCAGGTTAGAATTGGTATGAACATTAATGAATTTATTGAGGCTGTTGGCGGTTTCAAGGAAGAGCCTGGCAAGATTATTGCCGGTGGTCCTATGATGGGTCCTGCAATGTTTAATACTGATGCTCCATTTGTTAAAACAAGCTCTGCTCTTTTGTGCCTTACAAGAGAGTCTGCAACTTTGCCTCCTGAAGAAAATTGTATTAGATGCGGTAAGTGTGTAAGTGCCTGTCCAATGGGACTTATGCCTCTTGTTCTTGCACAAAATGCTCGTGCAAGGGAATTTGAAGCATTTGAAGCTCACGACGGCTTAGATTGTATTGAATGTGGTTCATGTTCTTATGTATGTCCTTCTAAGCGTCATTTAGCTCAGAGTTTAAGAGTGTTTAAGCGTGAAGTTATGGCTTCTAAGAGAAAGAAATAAGGAGGGAATATAATGGAAAACAATAATTTAATGGTTTCTTCTACACCTCATATTCGTTCTAAAGAAACTATACAAAGCGTTATGAGAGATGTTGTAATTGCACTTGTTCCTGCTGCTGTAGCCGGCATATTTTTCTTTGGTGTTGGTGCAGCTATTGTTATAGCAATGTGTATTTTATCTTGTGTGTTTTTTGAAACTTTATTTAACAAAATTGCTAAAAAAGAAAATACAATTAAGGATTTATCTGCTGTTGTTACAGGTCTTTTATTAGCTATGAATTTACCTGCTTACAGTTTAAGCGAACATCCTATTGCAGCTTTTGTTATTCCTATTGTAGGCAGTTTCTTTGCAATTATTATTGCTAAGCAGTTATTTGGTGGTTTAGGTCAGAACTTTATTAACCCTGCCCTTGCCGGCAGAGCATTTTTAGTTGCTTCTTACCCTACTCTTACTACAGGTTCTATCTTCCACCCTACAAGGTTAATGGAAGGTGTTGATGCAGCTACTTATGCAACTCCACTTGCACAAATTAAAGCCGGCAATATTCCTGACTCATCTATTATGGATTGTTTAGTTGGTAATATCGGTGGTACAATCGGTGAAACTTGTGCTATTTTACTTATTCTTGGCGGTCTTTACCTTATTTATAAAAAGGTAATTAGCTGGAGAATTCCTGTTTGCTATATTGCGACTGTATTTATTTTTACTTATTTATTAAAGGCTGTTGGCATTGAGTCTGCCGCTATGAGAGAGCCTTTCTATGAACTTTTTACAGGTGGTCTTATGTTAGGTGCTTTCTTTATGGCAACTGACTATGCCTCAAGTCCTGTAACTCCTACAGGTCAGCTTATTATGGGCTTTGGCTGTGGTTTTATTACAACTTTAATTAGAGTATTCGGCGGATACCCAGAGGGTGTTTCTTACTCTATTTTACTTATGAACCTTTGTGTTCCTCTTATTGACAGATTTACATCTCCTAAGAAATTTGGTTATGTAAAGCCTGTTAAAGTTAAAAAAGTAAAGGAGGGTGAGTAATATGTCAAATATTGTTAAACCCGCTGCTGTTCTTCTTATAATCTGTGTTGTTGCAGCAGGTCTTTTAGGCTTTGTAAATCAGATTACTCAAGCTCCTATTGCTAAACAGGAAGCTGAAGCAACTGAAAAAAGTATGAAAGAAGTTCTTCCTGATGCTGCAAGCTTTGGTGATACTCAAGAAGTAAATGAAGGTAATATTACAACTGTTACTCCTTCCCTTGATGAAAGTGGAAATACTACAGGCTATGCTGTAGCTATTGAAACTAAGGGCTTTAGTGCAGGTCTTAAACTTATGTTTGGTGTATCAACTGATGGAACTATTACAGGTCTTTCTGTTGTGGATTGTTCAAATGAAACTCCTGGTCTTGGTGCTAATGCTGCTAATGAGTCTTTTAAATCTCAGTTTAAAGATGCAAGCGGTAAGGTAGCCGTTACTAAAGACGGTGGTAATATTGAGGCTCTTACAGGTGCTACTATTACTTCAAGAGCTGTTGCTAATGCTGCAACAGAGGCTATTGATTATGTATCTAATTTAGATGCGGAAGGAGGGGCTAATTAATGAATCCTA
>JBJFFW010000193.1:0-3476 GCA_051892075.1 Lachnospirales bacterium | reverse complement strand
CATATTATTGCTCCTTTTTGGCTATACCCAAAAATTTGGCTCAAATTTAATTTTAAGCTGTCTTTTGTATAGGTATACCACATTTTAACTCATTTTAATTATACCACATTTTAAGCATAATTTAAAGAGTTTTTAAATATTTTAGACCATTTTTTTCAAAAATTTATTATATTAATAAGTTCTTAATAAATGCTTAATGAATACTTTATTGTTATTTTTAAAATATAATGCTATAATCTCATTGTAGTTAAGGGATAACAGGAACCTGATGTTACTCCTTTTGCATAAATTATATTTTTACATAAATATTAAATCACTTTTCCCCTTTTTAGATTTAAGATTTATTAATACGGGTTCCTTTTCCTATAAATTGAAGCAGGCTGTCCTTGGACAGCCTGTTATTTTTTATTAAAAGCATTGACCTTGGTCAATCCTATAAAAGTTTTTGCTAAGCTTTTTTCAAAAAGCTTATAGGGGTTTTGGGACAAAGTCCCCAATAAAAAAACTGAGGTTTTAATTTTCCTCAGTTTTTTTTCTTTTATTTCTTTTTTCAATAATTTCATTAATCCTTTTTCTGTTGTATAAAAGGTGCAAAGTCATAGCTTGTTTTGCATCGGTAGGACTATGATTTGTAATTGCCTTTGCAACTTCTCTGTGAGTTGAAATTGTTTCTTCTGCAAGCTGTCTTGCTGTAATGTTTGCAAATACAGCAACAGATGTATTAATAATAGGTATTAATTTTTCAATAATTAAATTACCTGTGCATCTTGCAATAAGCTCGTGAAACTTTACATCTTCACTCATGTGGTCAATACCACTTCTTATAAGTTTTTCAACAAGGTCACATTGATTATTAATTTTTTCGATATCTTTTTTTGTAGCCATATTTGCTGCTATAGCGGCAATTTCAGGCTCTAAAATTATTCTTACCTGTAAAAGGTCCTTTGCAAGCTTATACTTATCCTTTTCAAAGGCAAGTCCCAAAGGGTCAGCACTTACTCCTGTGTTATCGGCAATATAAGTGCCTGTACCTCTTTTAATTTCAAGTACATTTTTACTTACAAGTATTCTTACAGCCTCTCTTATGGTACTTCTGCCTACACCAAGCATTTGTGCAAGCTCATATTCACTTTCGATTTTATCACCTGTTTGAAGGTCGTTTTCAATAATATATTCAATAATTTTATCAGCCGTTTGTTCAGGCAAGGTTTTGTTACTGTTTGAAAACATAATACCACTCCTTAAATATGAGTATATCCTATTTTTGGATTTTATTCAATAAATTATTTATTAAAATTTAATAAAGGGGCGAATTTCTCGCCCCAACACAATGAAAGAAAATAAAATGAAATTTTTTATGCAAAGAAAGATACAATAAGTGCAACTACAAAACCTGAACCACCAACAATGGTTTCCATAATTGTCCAAGATTTAAGAGTTGTCTTTTCATCAATTTGTAAAAGTGATTTAACAAGCCAGAAACCTGAATCGTTAAAGTGTGAACAAACTGTTGAACCACCTGCAATAGCTGCTGTGCAGCAAGCAAGGTATAAAGGTGATAATTCACTAATTCCAGGGATTGCAGCCACAATACCTGCTGCCATTGTCATTGCAACAGTAGCAGAACCTACAGAAATTCTAACTAATACAGCTATTACAAAGGCTACAACTACCATTGGAAGTCCACCGCCTGATACTAAATCACCAATAACCTGACCAAGTCCTGATGACTGAAGCATATATTTTAATACACCACCACAAGCTGTTACAAGTAAAATCATACCTGTAGGCTCAAGGGATTTTGTCATAACTTTTTCAAGTTCTTCTCTCTTATATCCATGCTTAATTCCAAGAATTATCATAGCTGCAATAGTAGCTATAGTAAGAGCTACAAAAGGCTCACCTAAGAAAGTTAAAATATTCATTACAGGTGAATCTGGAATAACTACATTTCCTACAGTTTTAGCAATAATAAGAATAAGAGGAATAAATATAACGCCAACTACAGATGCAAAACTTGGAAGTTTACTTTCGTCATATTCAGGCATTTCAGCTACATTTTGAGGAATAGGAACAAAAATTTTCTTTCCTATAAAAGAACCAAATAATGGACCAGCCAAAATCATAGCTACAATACCACATAAAATACCAACTACTATTACATAACTTAAATCAACACCTAATAAACTTGCTACTAAAATTGGTCCCGGAGTAGGTGGAATAAAGGCATGACCTACAGCAAGACCTGCTAAAAGAGGAATTGCATAGAATAAAGTAGACCTTTTAGTGCTTTTAGAAAGAGCCAAAGCAAGAGGAATTAAAATTATAAGTCCGGCATCGAAAAATACAGGCATTGCAATAATAAGACCTGTTATACCCAAAGCCCAAGCTGCCTTATTTTCACCGAATTTATTTACAAGGGTAGTGGCTATTCTTTGGGCACCGCCTGATATTTCCAAAACTGCACCAAACATTGACCCAAGACCAACTAAAAGTGCAATACTTTTTAATGTAGAGCCTATACCCTCGCCAACAGAATCAATAATTGTTTGAACATCCATTCCTGCAAGTACACCGATTATACAGGCAGAAATAAGAATAGATAACATTGCGTGGAGCTTAACTCCAATAATAAGTATAAGTAAAACTGCAAGACCAACAAGTGCCGCAAACACAAGTTGTCCTGTTGAAGCAGTAGGAACTACAGTATCAGCTAAAAACATATTGTTTATAAACATATAAATACCTCCTTGGTTTTTTTATTAATAGTTAAATTTCTCTATTATCAAAAACTCACTCCACGAAAAAATTTACTCCATATATCCACCAAGCATTGGTGATACTGCGTGTTCAGAAAAAATCTTTAAAATTCCTGATTTATATTTTGCTTCTTTAGGTTTCCAGTTTTTCTTTCTCTCCTCTAAAACTCTGTCAACTTCTTCTAAAGAGCATTTCTCTCCTTTAATACCTATAATTCTTAAAATTCTGTTTTTAATATCGATTTCTATTAAGTCATCTTCTTCAACTAAGGCAATAGGTCCACCCTCTGCTGCCTCTGGTGAAATATGTCCTATGGCAGGGCCTTTAGATGCTCCTGAAAATCTGCCGTCTGTTAAAAGAGCTATACTTTTACCAAGTTCCTCATCTGATGAAATAGCCTCTGTAGTGTAGAACATTTCAGGCATTCCACTTCCCTTTGGACCTTCATATCTTATAATTACGGCATCTCCTGGCTTAATCTTCTTCTTTATAACTGCATCTATTGCATCTTCTTCACAATCAAATGGCTTTGCTTTTAATATAGCATAGTGCATTTCTTTTGGTACTGCAGAATGTTTTACAACTGAGCCTGCAGGAGCAAGATTTCCCTTTAAAATTGCAATAGTTCCGTTTTTGCCAATAGGTTTTTCAATACTTCTTATAATATCAGTTCTTTCTAAGCCTGTTTTAGCCAAAAGCTCGTCGCATCTTTCATA
>JBJFFW010000192.1:0-3507 GCA_051892075.1 Lachnospirales bacterium | reverse complement strand
AATAATTTGTTTTGTAATATAATTTAGTTTTCCAAAAAAAGTTCTTTTTTCCAAAAAAACAAAACATACTGCAAATATAATACATAAAGTCGAAGTAATAAGTAATTTTAATATCTGCATTTATTGCCTCCAAAATCGCTTATTCAATATTTAAAATATCAGAAAAGCCTGTCATATTGAAAACCTCAAGAACTGTATCTTTTACACCTGTAAGCTTCATTTCTCCTTGTTTATTCATTATTTTCTGAGCTTTTAATATGACTCTTAAGCCGGCAGATGAAATATACTGAAGATTACTTAAATCCAAAATAAGTAACTTAATATCATCTGAAATGGTTGAGTCAAGTAGAGCCTCAAAATCAGGTGAAGTTGATGTATCAAGCATACCTGTTAATTTTAAAATCAGTTCATCATTGTTTAAAATTTTTTCAATTTCCATAAATAACATCTCCTTAATTTAAAATATATTATTATTTGTCAAATTTAAACATATTACGGTTATAACCTGTAGTAACCAAGTTAAATTTATTAGGTTGATTTATCATAAGACTTGAAACCATATAACTTCTTAAAGAGGATATAGGGCTGTCTGTATCTGTTGGGTCATAAATAATACCATCATCACGAATAATTATAGAAACATCACTATCAATCATAATACTACATTCAGCAAGTATTTTTTTACCCTTATTTTTTTCGTAGGTAAGCATACCTATTTCTTCAATAACGAGCATAACTCTGTGAATGGTTTTCTGATTAATTTTCTTATCTATAAGTAACTTTTCTACCTTATTTCTTAGGTTTATAATATTCTCTTCTGTAAGATAGGTATCAAAAATATAAATTTCTTTTAAATCTTTATCAAATAAAAATGGAAATTTATCTTTTCCATATCCAATTATAACAATAGCTACACTTACACCTAAAGATATAAGAGGTGTAATACCAAAACCTATCCAAACACCATTAATTCCAAATAAAGAACCAAATATTAATATAGAAATAGTTAATAAAACAAAGTCCTTTATTCCTGTAATAACCGTTGCAAGAATTTCTTTTTCTATTATAAGATAATATGTAGTCTGTAAAAACAAAATTGCTGAACAGAAGAAAAACGGACTTATAAGTCTTATTGCTGTTTTACTCATATTAACAAGTGAAATATCTGTTAATCCAAATAATTTTGAAATGTATTCTCCAAAGAAAAACAGTACAACAGACATTATAACTCCCTCTGCGACAGCAAATTTAAAGGCAGTTTTCATAACTTTTTTAATTCCTAAATTATTACCTTCACCTCTATATACATTTACAATAGGTGTAACAGCCTGACCTATTCCGTCAAATACAACAGTCATTTCAAAAATATTAAATATAACTAAAAGTAAAGGCAAATAATATTCACCAAAATTTGAAATTACAAATTTAGATGCAACAAAGGAAGTTAAACCCCAAAATAAATATATTCCCGAATCTGTCATTCCACACTTTATTACCTTAATTATATCTTTAAATTTTATATACCACACAAATTTCAGTGAATTTTTCTTTCTGAAAAAATGTATAAATAAAACCAGTGTGCAAAGTACAGTGCTTATAAGAGAAGCTAAAGCTACGCCTGCAATACCTATTGCTTTACAAAGTAATATTGAAGCTGTAATATTTACACACATTTGCAGAAAATTTGAAATATCACATATTAATCCGTCACCATCTGTATACACCATATCAAGTAGCAGTGTGTATACAGGGAAAAGCAAAATCACAAACTGGTAATAAAAATAATATTCTCTGGCATAATTTCTAACATTTTCTGACAAATTCATAAAATCAAAATAATATTTTTTACCAATTAGCCCAACTAAAAACATAATTATACCTGTAGCCAAAGCAAAAATTACACCTTGACCAAAGAGTCCGTTTGCCCTATCTTTATTAAACTTACCCATTTCATAAGAATAAAAAATTGTTGTTCCTATACTGTTTAAGGCTGCAATAAATACTGAAACAGAATAAATAGGATTAATAATACTCATTGCCGATAATTCAGTTTCCCCTAAAATATTACCTATAATAATAGTATTTGAAAGCATAAGGAGATATTGTATTGCCAGTGTAAATGTGCCTGTAAATAAAAGTGATTTGAATTTTTTATTGCAAAAACATTCATTCATTTTCTATACCTTCTTTCATTTATAGGTTATAAATATCTAAACATTTTGTCCAATCACTATGACTACACTTCCCATAAGAATTATAGCTATACATATATACTGTCTTAAGGATAACCTTTCTTTTAAGAAAATTCTTGATAATAAAACCGTAAGCACAGGATATACAGCAAGTACAGGGTCTGTTGCAACTGAATCAATAGCCATAGCATAAGCATATAGAACAACTGCAATATTGTCGCATAATGCACCACCTATTAAATATAAATTTGATTTTTTTTATTGGATTAAATACACGCTTTTCTTTAATACTTACATATATCCAAAAACAAAGGGCAAAAAAGGTATATTCCATACCAATTATAATTATACCGTCACCCTCAGGCATTGCAAAACCAAATGTTTTATCAAGACATAATCCTGTAATAACTGTTTCAAGTCCGTCCATAAGAGAAAAAACAATAGGAAAAATTAATGCTCCTGCACCGATTTTTAATGCTTTTTCTTTTATAATACCTTTAGCCTTTGCCTCCTTATTCTGAACAATACCCAAAGATAAAAGTCCCGAAAAGATTAAAACAATTCCTATGAGTTTATATATAGTCAGAATATCCCATATAGAATTAACTCTGCCAAGTATGGTATAAATAATAATTAATAATATTACATAAGAACCGTTTGCTGTGTTTTCAACCGGTGCCACAATAGATGCTTCGTTATACATAAATCCTTGAAAGGAAAAAGTGTTAATTATGGCATAAATTATTCCAAATATTGTCATAGGCCAAAATCTTATGGTACTTTCCCATATTGAAAAAGGCTCATCTCTTATAATTATGTAACAAATTGAAATTATGAAGAAAATAAGTCCTATTGAAACTGAAAATTTAAAAGGCATATATTTATCATCTTTGTTTGCGCCTTTTTTGTAGAAAATATCAGTAATCCCCCATAGTATAATAGTAGATAATACATATAGTATCCACATATACAATCCTTCTTTCTCTTTATATAATATAAAGCTTTATCAATATTTTACATTATACATCAAAATGAGAAAAAAATATACCCCTAAATAGAAAAATTTAAAAAATAAAGTAGCTATAGCTTATGTCACTTATTCGAGTTATTCAACTGTAGCAACAATTACTTGTATTTTTAGATATATTTAAGAGAATAGTTTTAAAATAATAGCTTATTTTTGCTAAAATCTACACAAAAGGTATAATTCAGGTATAGATATAAAAGAACTTTTTGGAGATAAAGCCTATTTCAGAAAATATATATTAGATATATTGAAAAAAGATTATGTTGAAACCTACATTCCGATAAATCC
>JBJFFW010000191.1:0-15992 GCA_051892075.1 Lachnospirales bacterium | reverse complement strand
TAATCTGCCACTTCCTGAATAATCAATAATAAATTCTATACCACTGTCAAACATATCACATGGAAGTTCAAATTTAATATCAGCCTCATTACTATTAGCAGACAATGTACCTTGACCAGCAACACCTTCGCCTTTAAGGCAGGTAACTTTAACATTATTGTCGCTGTCAGCCTCATAGTTTATTTTTAAATTGTAAGAACCCTTTTTTAATGATATGTAAGGGCCACGCATAACTGTACCTGCACTGCCGTCAGATATTTCTCCAATGTTATTCATACCACCGGTTACTTTCATATCTTCAAGGGGAATAGATTCTCTGTAAAGCATATTAGAAAGAAATAATATGAATATAAGAATTGCTCCTATTAAAATTGTGAGGCTTTGTTTTTTATCAATATAAATTTTTCTATTTTGTGTTTTAATTTTGTTATTATCCATTTTATTCCTCCTTGTTTAAGCATATAGGTTTAACTAAAAACTATTCCTCTAAATTACTAATATATTCTTTCATTACATCTCTTGCAGCAGGAATTGCCTTACTTCCCTTGCCTGCGTTTTCAAAAATAACAGCAACAGCAATTTGTGGGTCCTCAGCAGGAGCAAAGCCTACAAACCAAGCATGGTCATCACCTGAAGCATTTTCAGCAGTACCGGTTTTTCCTGCAACAGTTATAGGTCCTGAATATTTTGCAACGGCACCTGATGATACGGCGCTATCTGATGATACTGCATTATGAATTTTTCCGTCTACACTAAAGGCAGCATTAGTAGCTGTACCGCTTTTGCAAACTTCAATCATTAAGTCCTTAATTTTATAGGCAGTATTTGGTGCTATAGCCTGTCTTAAAGATGAAGGAATAGTCTTATTTCTGACACCACCCCAAGGTGTTTCGCTATGGTCAACAATATATGGATTCATCATTCTACCACTATTAGCAACGGCACCTGTTATCATAGCCATAAAAAGAGGTGATACAAGAGTTTTACCCTGTCCTATAGATGTTTCTATAATTTCACTTTGGCTTGACTGGGAATTTAAGCTAAAAGTTGATTTTCTATATTCAAGAGGAAAATTAATTTCCTGATTAAAGCCAAAATCTTCAGCAGTTTTAGCTAAATTTTCTGTTCCTATTTCCTCTCCCAAGGTAGCAAAAAATGTATTGCAGCTTTTGGCAAAAGCCTTTAAAATACCCTCATTTCCATGGGCATTATTATTATAACAGTGCATAATACTATTGCCAAATTTCTTTTCTCCCTTACAATCCATTTCAAGGTCTGTTGAGTCTTTATCATATTCATATCCTGCGGCAGAAGTTACAATTTTAAATGTAGAGCCTGGAGGATAAAGACCTTGTGTTGCTCTATTTAAAAGAGGAGAATTTTCATCATCACTATTAAGCTCCTCCCAATTTTGACCTACAGTATTACTGTCAAAATTAGGATTTGAAACCATAGCAAGAATTTTACCTGTAGATGGCTCAAGGGCAACAATAGAGCCTTTTTGACCCTCAAGATAGCTATAGGCTATTTTTTGCAACCTGTCATCAATAGTTAAAACAACATTGTTACCCTCTATGTCATTTCCAAAAAGACCGCTTATTCTCTGAAAAAGCTCAAAGCTAATATCTTCCAATCTAAAATTATATTTAGACTCAACTCCTGCCTTTCCTTTATCCATATATCCTACAACATGAGAATAAGCCTCACTATTGTTATACACTCTTTTATAGGTTGGTTTTCCCTCGTCATCTTCTCCAACTCTTACAGATTCAGCAATAACATCTCCGTTAATATCTAAAATAGAGCCTCTTTTAATTCCCTCTTGTCCCTGTGATAATCTGGGATTTAAGGTGTTTGCCACAAAGGAATTAGAGTCATAAATTGAGATTTTAAGAAGATAAATTACCATTGCTAAAAAAAGCAGAGCATAAAGCCAAAATATTTTTCTAATTGCACCTTTCATACTCTCGCCCTCTTTCTTTTAGAAGTTTGGATTTTTTCTTTTTCAGAAGTATCCTCAACTGAATTATTCCTAATTATAATCCACTGCATAAAGGCTATAATCATATAGCTTATAAGTATTGAAGTACCGCCATAGCTTACAAATGGAAGTGTAACACCTGTTAAAGGAATCATTTTAATTACACCACCTATAATAAGCAAGCTTTGGAAAGCAAAAAGTGCTGTAAAGCCGGCACAAACAAGAGATAAAAATCTGTTGTTATTATGGAGAGCACCCTTAGCACCCTCAAGGAAAATAAGTACAAATATTAAAATTACTCCTGCGGCAAAAATAACGCCAAATTCCTCGCAAATTGCCGCAAATATAAAGTCCCTTTCAACTACAGGAATACTTGAGGCATATCCCCTTGTAAGACCTATTCCTGTTACACCCCAAGTGCAAATTGCAAAAAGTGACTGAGCAATCTGATAGCCTGAGCCTGCAACATCAGCCCAAGGGTTAAGCCATGCTTCAACTCTAACCTGAATATGTGAAAAAATATTATAAGCCACAACAGATGCGGCAGAAATAGCACCTAAGCCTAAAACAAAATAGAGATAGCTTTCTGTTGCAATAAATAACATTACTAAAAATGTCATATAAAATATTAATCCACTTCCCAAATCTGTTTGTGCCACAAGTGCCAAAACAATAATACCACTGCACACTACAGGAGCTATAAGCTCTTTAAAAACAGGCTTCTTGCTAAAAGCTGATGCAAGATAGAAAACAAAAAGCACCTTTATAATTTCAGATGGCTGAATTGAAATAGGTCCTATAATTATCCAGTTTTTAGCTCCGTCTGTAACCTGACCTAAAATAAGGGTTAAAGCAAGAAGTACAAAAGATATTATAATATACACTCTCCTAAATTTATCAAGTCTAGGTAAAGCGTGTAAAACAGAGGGTAAAATTATTAAGGCAACAAGACCTATACTATTCCAAATAATCTGTTTCATAGCCAAATCCTGATTTAACCTGTAAAGCATTACAAGACCTATATCCATAAGAAAAATTATGGAATTAGTCAAAATATGAGAGCCTTTTGGATAAAGTTTTCTAAAAATACTTCCAAAGGCAATTATAAGCACAAGGGCAGCCACACAAAAGCCGGCAGTTTTAGTAAGCTCATATTGAATTTGTGATGAAATTAAAATAACGCTTGCAGTAATATGAAAAAGCACTATACATATTCTTTGATTGGATATTCCTCGTCTTTTATTAAATGAAATTATGCCCTCCTCTGAAAGATTACACAAAAAACCATTTAGTAAAAACAAGGCAATATAAAGTATAAATAAGAATTTTGAAATTATAATAAATATTTCAACCACTACATAACCCCCTTTATAAAATGCCCTTTTGAAGATTTATTAATATTTAGATTTTCTCTTTTTATATATGAATTTATAATATTTAAAGAATTTTCATAATCCTCATTAGTAAGCTCTATTCTTAAAAAGCCTGCTCCGATTTTTGAAACATCATCTATTATATCAAGAGTGTGAATAGGAGAGCTGTCAAGAATATGACAAATACATCTTTCACAATCTCTCATTAAAGGATAATCTTCACCTTTTCTATCTTTTAAATAATAAAAATCCTTTGAATTTTTTAAAGAGCAGTATTTTTTATTATTTTTATTGCCCTCATAAAGTCCCACAGGACATTGATTAGTAGTCATTAAAGGAAGTCTGCCATAGACTACAATCTCACAATTTTCATCGGCAATTTCACTAAGCTCTATTTTAGTAAGCTCTGTAGATAAGCTAACAATTTTGTTATTATAAATTTCCCTTATTCTTTTAATTGAAAAGCTGTTTGTAATATTAAGAGTAAAATCTGTAATAATTTCTTTTTCAGTATTAATTTCACCTAAGCTTCTTACAATATAACCGTCACAGTTAGTTATGTCAAGGATTTTTATATAACTTTCATATCCATCTCTTGAAATATCAGGTAAAGCATAGTAAAATTTCTTGCCTTTTTCCTTTGCCATTTTACTTAAAGAAGTATCTAAAACTTCACAATATATTATATCACATAAAGAGTCTATTGCAGCATTAAATTGCTCCTTATTTCTTACCATAACGGTAATTTGAGGATTTTTAGATTTTATAACTTCCTTTTTTTCAATCTTTACATTAATTTCTTCTCTTAAAAGACTATTTTTTAAATAGTTTTCAAGGCTTTCACAGGCATTTCTTCTTAAATTATTAATTAAGGATACAGCCATATAAATATTATCATCAACTTGAGCCTTTGTAATATTAAAATCAAAGGCTGTTTCACCTGTTTTTTTAATTCTTTTAATAATATCTTCTTTAGTCATTGGCTTATTTTGAGCCTTTTGTGGTATATCGCCAAAAACTTCTATATTAAAATCAGTAAATTTTATTTTACTTACTTCATTTTCCTTAAAGTAAATTTCAGTATTAACAGTTCTTTTTCTTTCTATTTTATTATAGGTTTTTTTAAGGTTGTCATTTAATTCTTTGTCAAAGGATTTAAAAACCTTATCTCCTTTTTTTATTCTTCCTTCAACTGTAACTGTAATTATATCACCTTTTTTGGCAATTTTATTTATACCTGTGCCACAATGAGGTTTACTCCAAATTTCAATACCGTCACCACAGACTACATTATCAAAAAGTTTAATTACACATTTTTTATTTTTAGGATTATAGCTTTCAACAACTCCTATTTCCATACCGCTGTGTTTAGGAGATAGTATACTCATCATATTTTTTCCTGAATAATTTGAAAAATATCCCTCTGATGATTTTCCGCCTCTGTTAAAAATTTGGGTTAAATTTTTAAGGTCAGTTTTATCTATTTTATTAAAATTATTATCAATATATTTTCTATAGGTTGACACTACTTCATAAACATATTCGGGACTTTTCATTCTTCCCTCTATTTTTAAGCTGTCAAGACCACTATTTACAACTTTGTCTATGACTTCAATAGTTGAAATATCCCTTGGAGAAAGCAAAAATCCTTTTTTTATATTATTATCATTTTTATAAAGGCTGTATTCCATTCTGCAAGGCTGGGCGCATCTGCCACGATTGCCGCTTCTGCCTCCAATAAAACTTGACATTAAACATCTTCCTGAATAGCACACACATAATGCACCATGAATAAAGCCTTCAATTTCAGTATCACCTTTATTTTGACAAATATAATTTATTTCTATTTCAGATAATTCCCTTGCAAGAACAACTCTCTTATATCCAAGTTTACTTAAAAATTTTACTCCTTCAAGATTATGAGTAGTCATTTGAGTTGATGCACTTATCATAATATTTGGGAAATTATCCTTTATAATCTTAGCAAGACCAATATCCTGCACAATAACACCATAAGCACCAAAGCTATAAATTTTAGACACAAATTTAATAACTTCTGAAATTTCTTCTTCCTTATATAAAGTATTTATTGTAACAAACACTTTTACCCCTCGTAAATGACAAATTAAAATAATTTCTTTTAATTCATCATCAGAGGGGTTATTTGCATAGGCTCTTGCACTAAAAAGCTTGCCTCCTATATATATGGCGTTGCAGCCGCCGTTTAAGGCAGCCACAACACTTTCATAAGTTCCTGTTGGAGCTAAAATTTCAGGTTTAATCAATTTAATCACCTAATTTATTTTAGAAAGAGCTGTTTTAAGTTCTTCAACAGTTCTTCTAAGTTCTATATTTTCAGCCTTAGTCTTTGCAAAGGCTGCTTTAAGCTGACCGTCAGTAGCATTTTCAAGGTTAGCTCTGAAGTTATCATATTCTTTCTTTAAAGCATTGCTGTCCTCAGTTAAGGCAGTATTATGGTGTTCAAGGTTTTTAACCTTTTCTTCAAGTTCTGAAATTTTATTTTCAAGACTTTCTTTAACAGCTTTATATTCAGAATTTAATTTTTCAATATCTTTTTTATTATTGGAATTTATTGTTTTAAGCTCGTCTTCGTGAAGTTTTAGTGTTTCAGATAAATCTCTTTCAAGATTTCTTATATTATTATTGGCACTTTTAAGCTTTATAGCAAGCTCATCTCTTTCTTTATTTACATTGTTAAGCTTAATATTTCTTTCTGCTGATTTTTTATTAAGTTCATTTAAAGAAGTGTTTTTTTCATTAAGCTTTTTGCTTAAATTATTAAGTTCCTGATTTTTATCATTAATCTTTTTTGTAAGGTCAATAATATATTGAGATTTGCTTTCAATAGTCTTTCTGTTATTTTCTGCTTCTGCCTTATAGCCTTCAGCTTTAATGTTAAGTTTTGAAATAGTGTCCTCATGAGAATAAATGGTATCTTTAAGAGAGTCTACTTCATTTGTTTTAGTTTGAAATTGATTAAGTAAAATATCATAATCATTAATTTTAGATTGGAGCTGGGTTTTAAGTTCGGCAATTTGTCTTGCCTGTTCAGGAGTAGGTTCTTCTATATCAACTTCTTCTCCCTTATCTTCCTTGGCTTTAAAAAGCTCATCTGCAATATTTAATGCAAGAATAAGTGCAAAATTAGGGTCATTAAAAATATTTGATGATGCTTTTACATTAAGTTGTCTTAATTTGTTATCTATATAGGCTGCCACTTTTTTAATATAGTCCGGATTTTCATTTGCTGAAAGTTTAAAAACCTTTCCGCCTATTACCACATCAATAAGATTTTTGTCGTCATTTGGCATATATCCTATCCTCCCTTTTTTAGTTGTTTTGATTAATTATATCATATAAATTGGTAAAATGTACTTAGCTAACATTAAAATTTAATTACAAAATATTAAATTAATATTAAATTTTGCATTTTTCTGAAAAAAATTTGTAATTTCCCTTTTATTTTTTTCAATTTTGTTATACAATAACATATAAGTATAAGTGTGATTAAATGTTTATATAAGCTTAAAGGAGGATATTGGGGATGATTTCTAATCAGATTTTACAGACTACTATTGATGGTTTGAAAAATATAACAAGACGAGAACTTAGTGTGGCTGAGAGAGAGGGAAAAATTGTAGCAACTACTGAAGATGATATGGTTAATACTACCATTGAAAGTGCTGACATATTTATTTCAAGTCCCGCTGAAAATCAGCTTGTTCAAGGCTATCAGTATTTTAAGGTTTTTGATAACGGCTCACCTGAGTATATTGTTATGATTAAAGGTGAGGACGAGGAAACTTACAGAATAGGCAAAATTACTGCTTTTCAAATTCAAAATCTTCTTGTGGCATATAAAGAAAGATATGACAGAGATAATTTTATAAAGAGTTTGCTTCTTGATAATCTTCTTTTAGTTGATATTTATTCAAGAGCTAAAAAACTCCATATTGAGTCTAATGCAAGGAGAGTTGTTTATCTTGTTGAAACTGAAGTTGACAAGGACCTTAATGTAGTTGAAATTGTAAGAAGTATTTTCCCTACAAAGCAAAAGGACTTTGTAACTGCTGTAGATGAAAAAAGCATTATTCTTGTTAAGGAATTAAAAGAAAAAGACGGCAGAGATGAAATTGAGTCTATTGCCAATCACATTTATTCTACTTTGTCTGCTGAGGCTATGGCTAATGTTTATGTGGCTATAGGCACAGTTGTAAATGACCTTAAAAATGTATCTGCTTCTTATAAAGAGGCTAAAATGGCTCTTGAAGTAGGTAAGATTTTTGAAGAAGGCAAAAATGTTGTAAACTATGACCAACTTGGTATTGGCAGACTTATTTATCAGTTGCCTGCACCACTTTGCAAAATGTTTATTAACGAAGTTTTACATGGAATAAGTATGGACCAGTTTGATGAAGAAACTTTAACTACAGTTAATAAGTTTTTTGAAAATAATCTTAATGTTTCTGAAACTTCAAGACAGCTCTATATACATAGAAATACTTTAGTTTATCGTTTGGACAAGCTTCAGAAAATGACAGGTCTTGACCTTAGAAACTTTGATGATGCTATTATATTTAAGATTATGCTTATGGTTAGCAAGTATATGAACTACAGAGATACTTATATCTATTAAAAAAATTGAAAGGAAGTAACTTGCCATGATAAGAATGGAAAATGTTACTAAGGTATATGAAAACGGTGCTGTTGGTATGAGGGATATGAGCCTTCATATTAATAAAGGTGAATTTGCTTTTATTGTAGGTACATCAGGCTCCGGTAAATCTACCTTTATGCGACTTCTGCTTAAAGAAATTGAGCCTACAAGCGGTAATATTATTATTAACAATACTGATATTACTAAACTTAAAAGGCGTCAAATTCCTTATCACAGAAGAAAAATCGGTGTGGTTTTTCAGGATTTTAGGCTTTTGCCATCTAAAACTGTTTATGAAAATGTGGCTTTTGCCATGCAGGTTGTAGAAACAAATCCTAAAATTATAAGAAGAAGTGTGCCACAGGTTCTTGCTATGGTTGGACTTGGCAAAAAGGCTAAGGCTTATCCTAATCAGCTATCAGGAGGAGAACAGCAGAGAGTTTCCCTTGCAAGGGCTATTATTAATAAGCCTCCTCTTTTACTTGCCGATGAACCTACAGGTAACTTAGACCCTGACACAGCTTGGGAAATTATGGAGCTTATTCAGGAAATTAACAGAAATGGCACTACTGTAGTAATCTCTACTCACGCAAAGGATATTGTGGATAAAATGAGAAAAAGGGTTATTACTATTAATAAGGGTGTTATACAAAGAGATATTGAAGGCGGTGGATACGACGATGAAGCTTCGAACTTGGAAATATTATATTAAGCAGGGCTTTAGAGGCATCGCTAAAAATGGACTTATGTCTTTGGCGTCTATTGTAATTGTAAGTGCCTGTGCATTTATTGTTATATTGTCCCTTTGTATTGCTGCTAATATTAATTATATGCTTGAACAGGTGGAATCAAAAGTCGGCGTTACTTTATTTATTGGAGATAAGCCTACTGATGAACAGGTTATGGAGCTTAAAGCTGAAATTGAGGCTATGAACCATGTTACAGAGGTTAGATATAAGTCTGCTGATGAAGCCTTGGAGGAATATGGTAAAAAAACCAATCAGAATTTTGAGTCTTTTAAAGAGGATAACCCACTTCCTCGTTCTTTAGAGGTTTCTCTTGATGATATTAATTCACAGGCAGCTTTTATTGATGATATAGAGTCTTTGCAGTTAAGCTTTGAGAAGAAAATTTTAGGCATTGAAGATGATGATACTGTAGCCGATACCTCAACACAGGCTACAACTCAAACTACTACACAGCCACAGACTGTGGCACAACCACAAACACAGGCTCAAACTGTGGCACAGCCTCAAACACAGGCAGTTACACAGCCTAAAGTTAATGCTCCTCAAACACAGACAGCTACACAGGCTCAACAACAGGCTCAACCACAAACACAGCCAACAACCTTGCCACCTAAAAACGAGGCTGAACAGCCACAGGCTATTTCACCAAATATGCCTGAAAAAAAGTCAGAACCAACTACAGCTTTAGTTCTTACTGACGGACCTGTTTTAGGTGATGCTGATTATAAATTCCAAGGAATTGAAAGTATTCAGCACGCTCAAAGATTAACAGAGGTTTTGGTTACTATAGATACAGTATTTAAAATTGTTGCAATAGTTTTAATTGCTATTTTATGTGTTATTGCAATAGGTATTATTATGAATACTATTAAGCTTACTGTGTTTATTAGAAAAAATGAAATTGGTATTATGAAATATGTAGGTGCTACCGATTGGTTTATTCGCTGGCCTTTTATTATTGAAGGTATAGTTATTGGTATTATCGGTGCAATAATTCCTGTTGGTTTTTGTTGGGTAGGATACTTAAAACTTTATGATATGTTTAATAATACTAATTTGTTAACTGCTTTAGGTCATCTTAAAGAGGGTAACGAGCTTTTCTATGTAATTGCTCCTGTTACTGTTGGTGTCGGTGTACTTCTTGGTGCTATTGGAAGTATTAATTCTATTAGAAAACACCTTAAAGTATAAGTAATAGGTATTAAAGCCTACAATGTAGGGGCGAACATTGTTCGCCAGAAAAATGAAAGTAAACCTAAAATGTAAATAAAAAAAACAACCTATAGTAAATCCCCAAGGATTGACCTTGGTTAATCCTGTAAAAGTTTTTGCCTAGCTTTTTTTAAAAAGCTAGTAGGGGTTTGGGGACAAAGTCCCTAAAAAGACAATCCTTCTAAGGAGTGTATATGATGAAAATATTAAAAAAGGTTTTCTGTATAGCCCTTTCCTGTACTTTTATGGTATCGGCTGTGCAGGCAAAGACCATATCGGAACTTAGAAAACAAAGCTCCTCTATATCAGCTCAAATTGGAAATACTCAGAATAAGCTTGATGCCACAAATTCTGAAAAGGCACAGGTTCAAACTGATATTTCAAGACTTGACACAGAGCTTTCTACTGTTCAGGCTGAAATTATGAAACTTTCAAACCAGCTTACAGAAACAAAGGCAAGACTTGAAAAAAGCCAAAAAGAGCTTAAAGAGGCTATTGAAATTAAAAATACTCAGTATGACAATCTTAAACAAAGAATAAGAGTTATGTATGAACATGGAGATGCAGGCTATCTTGATGTACTTCTTGGTGCTGAGGATTTTTCTGACTTGTTGACTAGGGTGGAGTATGCCAACAGAATTATGGATTATGATAATGAGCTTCTTGCAAAATACAAAAAAGCTGAGGAAACTATAGCTAATAATGTTAAGCTTATTGAAGAAGATAAAAAGAAGATTGAGTCTTTACAGACTCAGCAAAAGGCTAAACAGGCAGAGCTTAATACTAAAATTGAAGAAAAAAATGCCCTTGTAAAACAGCTTGATTCAAATGCCGAAACCTATCAGGCACAGATTTCTGAATTACAGCAGCAAGATGCTAATGTTCAGGCTCTTATTCAAAAGGCAGAGGCAGAAGCAGCAGCTAAAGCAAAGGCTGAAGCAGAGGCTAAAGCTAAGGCAGAGGCAGCGGCTAAGGCTAAGGCAAGTGTTAAGAGTTCTACATCTTCATCATCTTCATCATCAAGTTATAACTATGGTACTTCTTCCTCATCAAGCAGAGGTTCAAGTTCAAATACTGTTTATAACAGCGACGGTAAACATTATCAGTATCCTATTCCTGCTTATGCAGGCTATCAGCCAAATTCCGGCTATGGTTACAGGGGAAGCCCTATAAGTGGTGGTACTGAATTCCATACAGGCGTTGACTTAAAGGCTACTTTAAATACTGATGTTGTTGCTGCTGAAGGTGGAACTGTTATTTATGCAGGCTGGAGAGGTGGCTATGGAAAGACTGTTATTGTTGACCATGGCGGCGGTTACAGCACTCTTTATGCCCATAATAATGAAATTAAATGCAGTGTCGGTCAGCAGGTTTCAAGAGGACAGGTTATAGCCGGTGCAGGTACTACAGGCTATTCAACAGGTGTTCATTCTCATTTTGAGGTTAGAATTAACGGTTCTCACACTAACCCTACAGGATACATTTACTAATATACATAAATTACTACAGATTAGGAGAGGATTGCCATGAATAACAAAATGGTGCTTAATATTATGATAGCATATTTTGTAATTCTCAGTATAGTTTTGGTTTATCAGCTTACAAGGCTTAATGATAATATAGGTGCTGTGCCGTCTAATAATGATGCTGTTCAGACTGAGGACAGATTAAGCACTGCTGTTGTTTTTTATAATGACAGTCCTGTTATTTTATCAAATAAGCGTCAGCTTCTTTTAGATAGAACCAACCCAAGCTATACCCCTGTTATTAAAGATGATATGGCTTATTTGCCGGCTTCTTTTTACAATACTTGTTATGGTGCAAATGTAAGTGTATCAAAGTCAAGCTGTGCTGCAACAATAAGACTTGATAATAAGGCTCTTGTTTGCGACAGTAATGAAAATATACTTGTGGACAGCTCCAATGAAAAAAAGCTTAAAACTAAGACTAAGCCTATTATTTGCAATAATACTGTCTATGTGCCTTGTGATGTTTTTGCTGAAGCTTATCAAAAAGAGCTTTACATTTATGAAAATATGGGTATTTTAAGTACCTCTGAATTTACTGAGGAGGATAATCTTTTCCTTGATGGACTTGTGTCACAGGTAAATGACTTACCTTATGTTGTAAATGAGGAAAATCTTAAATCTATTGCTAATATTTCCGGTACTGACGATATTTTTGCAAATCTTGAAAAAAAGAGGGAATCCTTTGAAAAAGAGGAGGACTTAACTCCTGTTAAGCTTTTAAATTCTTCAAATAGTCCTATTCTTGCAAATGACGGCGACCATATTTTCTATGGCAGTACAGGAAAGGTTGAAGTTTTGTTAAATGGAGAGGAAACTACTAAAATTGCTGAAATTCCTACTCCCGATACCTTTACGGCTAAAAAACTTATTTTAGAAGATAAAAAACTTGTAGTAATTGGAAATAACACTTCTTCTGAATTTAACAGACCTAAAGATATTCATAGAGGAAATGTATCAACAGATATTTATGTTTATAATGTGGCAGATACTAATAATATTAAATCCATAAGAAGTTACAGTGTTTCAGGTTATTACCAAAATGGTGTTTTAGTTGGAGATTTTTTATATCTTCTTTCTAAAAATACTGTTTATGGTCTTTATAATAACAATAAATTTAATCCGCCTGCTTTTTATGACTCAACCTTTGGCGGTGAAGAAATAGGCTTTGATAAAATTCAGTATTTCCCTGAAATAGGTTCTGATGATGTTACTGTTTTTTCTGCTGTAAATATTTCAGACCAAAAGGCAAAGCCAAATGTTAAAGCCTTTGTTGGTGCAGGAGATAATACCTATCTTGCCGATAATAATTTCTATATTTCAAAGGACAGGTATACTGCATTTGAAGATTATGACAGCGTTGAAAATAACTGTATTTACAGATATACCTTTGGAAATGGTGTTTTATCTTTTAATAACAAGACCTTAATTTTAGGTACTTTTATTAATCCTTTGGCTGTTTCTGAATATAACGGTTATTTAAGAGTTGTAACAAAGTATACTGACTCTAAAAACAACAATAATAAGGTATGTAATGTTTATGTTTTAAATAACAATCTTGAAATTTGCGGACAGGCTAATCAAGTTGCAAATAATGATGATATTTCATCAGCTCTTTTTGAAAATAATGTTATTTATCTTATGCCTAGTGAAGTTGGTGGAAATATTTATACTATTGATATTGAAAATCCTACACTTCCAAAGGGTAAGGGTGCATTTAAACTTACAGATGGCAATATGGTAATGTATAATTATGATGAAAGTACCATAATTACAGTTGATGACGGTGGTGAAGTATTAAAACTTTGTATGTATGATATTTCACAGCCTGATTTACCTAAACTTCTTTTCTCTCAAGAACTTGGTGCTACAGAAAGTATTACTACACCTCTGTTTAACTCATCAAAGGGTTTCCTTTTTGATAAGGAAAGAAATATTATGGTTATTCCTGTTAAGATTAATGGAAGTAATATCTTTGAGGGAGCTTATTGCTATAATGTTTATAAAGATGAGGGAATTGTAAGAATTGGTACTGTAATGGCAAATAATCTTACTGCCGATTGTATAACCAAAGGAAAGCTTATGATGTTTTCTAATGATAAGGTAATGATTTCAAATATAAATGATGTTAAAGTTCAAACAGCTATTGAATTTAAAAAATCAGCATAGTAATATGCTGATTTTTTATCTTTATGAATTATTTTTTATTAAGTGATTTTAATAACTTAACAAACACAAGTACAGCAGTTAATAAAGCTGTCAAAGCACCAACTACAATTAAAATAGGTAAAGGAAGTCTTTTATTTTTAGGTTTTTCTTCTTCCTTAGGTTCTTCCTCAGCAGTAATATCAACTACAAGACCATAAGTACCATTTTCATAAGTAGTCATATAATCTTCAATATCAATAGTTGCATCTTCACTATATTTTTCAAAAATTTCATTAGCTATTTCATCTGGCACATAACCAATGGTAATAAGCTGATTAATAGGTTTAATATACTGAATTTCTATTTTTTTATTTTCTTGGTCAATATTAGTAAGGAGCAAGTCCTTATCAGAGTCAAGTTCTTTTAAAATTTCTTGAGATTCAGCTATACTAGAACAATCAATATTACAATTAAAAATTTCCATAAAATCATCCTCCTCATACTTATTTGAACATACTTCTGATATAATTATACTCTAAATATTGGAGTTTGTATATAATAATTTGAAAAAAATCAATAAACAATATTATTAATAAAATTTATGAAATTTTCATAAATTTTGCACAAATTTGCATTATTCTACACAAAAACAAGGGAAATTATACATTTTTTTGTTAAATATACTCAAATTAAGATGAAAAATAACCCATTAATTGGAAAAAAATTACTTAAAAATGCTAATTCGTTCAAAGATTTATTTTTCTATAATTAATTTGACAACGGCACAATAAAGATATATAATTATTTAAGTGTAAAAGATATTGAAATGGTATATCTCAGCTATTTTTCAGGAGGATTTCAAAATGGATATTAGTAGTGGCAGTATTAAGATTTTTGGCTGTAACGGCAATCTTACATTAGCAGATAAAATTGCCGGTAATTTGGGACTTTCCCTTGGTAAGTGTCAGATTAGTAAATTCAGCGACGGTGAAATTAGTGTTAATATTAATGAAACTGTAAGAGGTGCTGATATTTTTATTGTTCAGCCTACATCTAATCCTGTAAACGATAATTTAATGGAGCTTCTTATTACTATTGATGCTATAAAGAGAGCTTCAGCAGGCAGAATTAATGCAGTTATTCCTTATTATGGATATGCAAGACAGGACAGAAAAGCTAAGGCAAGAGATCCAATTAGTGCTAAGCTTGTAGCAGACCTTATTACAAGTGCAGGTGCTGACAGAGTTATTACTATGGATTTACATTGTGCTCAAATTCAGGGTTTCTTTAATATTCCTGTAGACCACCTTGTTGGTATGCCTTTACTTGCTCAGTATTATGAGGATAAGTTTGGTTATGGTGCAGATGATGTTGTAGCTGTATCACCTGATTTAGGTTCAGTTGCAAGAACAAGAGGTTTTGCAGAAAGTCTTGATGTACCTATTGCTATTGTTGATAAGAGAAGACCTAAGCCTAATGTTTCTGAAATTATGAATATTATTGGAGATTTCAAGGGTAAGAAAGTTATTCTTTATGATGATATGATTGATACAGCCGGTACTATTACTAATGCAGCTAATGCTCTTAAGGAAAAGGGTGCTGCTGCTGTTTATGCTTGCTGTACTCATGGTGTACTTTCAGGTGCAGCTATTGAGAGAATTGAAAATAGCTGTATTGAGGAGCTTGTTGTACTTGATACTGTTCCTCTTTCTCCGGAAAAGAAAATTGCTAAAATTAAGCAGAAGTCTGTTGCTAAGGTATTTGCTGATGCAATTTATAGAATTCACGAGGGACTTCCTGTTTCTAAAATATTTGAATATTAATTTAATAAAATATAGTTTTAAAAATATCCCTATTTTTTACAATAGGGATATTTTTTTATTAACTTATTTTACAATAAAACCTAGTATATATATTGACAAATGTATACTAGGGGTTTAAAATAATAATATAAGTTTGAAGGGAGGACTTTTATTTATGAAAAAGAGTATAATAAGAATGTTAGGTCATATTATGGCTATTGTTATGGCAGTATCAAGTATTGCCTATGGTAATATAGCTTGGGCAAGTAGTGATGTAACTACAGAGGAGAGTTTGCAAGAAGCAGACGACACAATCATTTATGAAGGCGATTTTGAATTTGATTTATCAACAGGTACTATTACCTGTTATATGGGTTCAGGTACGGATGTTGTTATTCCAAGTACAATAAATGGTGTAGCTGTAGAAGCCATAGATAATTATGCCTTTTCGAGTTGTAAAAGTATAACAAGTGTAACAATTCCAAAAGGAGTAACATTTATAGGAGATTTTGCATTTAAAGAT
>JBJFFW010000190.1:0-16011 GCA_051892075.1 Lachnospirales bacterium | reverse complement strand
AGAAATTTTCACTTAAATTTTAAAAAAAGTGCGACAATTAAACTTGCAATTTTTAGTGGAATTTGAAAAACAATAAAAACAGTTTACAAATTTTATTTTATGTTATATAATCTATAGGTAGTTTATTATATAATTTTAGCAAAAGGAGAAAGAAAATGTCAGAAAAAAATCATAACAACATCTATACCTTAGATGGCAAAGTGCCTTTGTTTAAGGCTATTCCTCTTGGAATACAGCATATTTTAGCAATGTTTTTGGGTAATATTTCACCCCTTTTAATTGTTTGCGGTTTAATTGAAATGGACCCTCAAACTAAGACTATACTTATTCAAAATTCTATGTTTATTGCAGGTGTTGCTACTGTTTTTCAGCTTTATCCTGTATGGAAAATCGGAAGTGGACTTCCTGTAGTTATGGGTACAAGTTCAGGCTTTATAGGTACAGCTAAAGCCATTGCAAAATCAAGCGGATATGGTGCAATAATTGGAGCATCTTTAATTGGTGCTATTTTTGAAATGATTTTAGGTTTCTTTATTAAGCCTTTAAAAAAGCTTTTCCCACCTATTGTAACAAGTCTTGTTATTATTTCCATTGGTTTATCACTTCTTCCTGTAGGTGTTAAATATTTTGGTGGAAACAGTGGTGGTGCAGGCACTCCGGGATTTGGTGACCCTAAGAATCTTTTAGTGGGTACAATAGTTATGATTGTAATTATTGTGCTTATGCAGTTTAAAAAGAGCTTTGTTTCTGTGGCTGCTATTTTAATTGGTATTATTGTTGGTTACATAGTTTCAGTCTGTCTTGGTATGGTAGATTTTACATCTGTTAAAGAGGCAGCTTGGATTGCTTATCCTAAGCCTATTTTTACTGTGGATACTATTAAAGTT
The DNA here is from genome assembly GCA_051892075.1 of Lachnospirales bacterium. Lineage (GTDB taxonomy): Bacteria > Bacillota > Clostridia > Lachnospirales > CAG-274 > HGM11788. The sequence continues at coordinate 15,124 of JBJFFW010000190.1, read as the reverse complement.
TCATTTGTGCCAAGTGCTATTGTTGCAATGCTTATAATGTATGTTGCAACTACTGTTGAAACAGTTGGTGATATTTCAGGTATTGCCAATGGTGGTCTTGACAGAGAGGCTACAGATAAGGAACTTTCAGGCGGTGTTGTAGCCGATGGTTTTGGAAGTTTTATTGCTGCATTTTTCGGTGTACTTCCTAACACATCTTTTAGCCAGAATGTAGGTCTTGTTGCTACAACTAAGGTTGTAAACAGATTTGTAATTTTAACAGGAGCTATTTTCTTAATTTTAATGGGATTTATTCCAAAGCTTAGTGCCTTATTTACTGTTATGCCACAGTCTGTACTTGGTGGTGCTGCAGTAATTATGTTTGCAATGATTTTTGTTAGTGGTTTACAGTCTTTATTAAGAAATAAAATTACATCAAGAGATGGTCTTATTATTGCTCTTTCAATAGGTCTTGGTGTAGGTATTGGAAATGTGCCTGAAGTATTGGACCAGTTACCTGATTGGGTAGGTCAGATTTTTGCTCAAAATGGTATTATTATGACTTTTGTTATTGCAACAGTTTTAAATCTCATACTTCCAAAAAATAAAGAAGAATAATTTTATTTAGCGAGATAATACAAAATAGGTGTTTATCTCGCTATTTTTTTATGTTATACTAAAGATATAAAATTGAGGGAGGTATCTCTATGTTAAGGTGTAATAATTATGTGTTTGCAAAAACTATTGACGAGGCCTATGAGCTTAACCAAAAGAAAAATAATGTTATTGTTGGGGGAAACGGTTGGCTTAAAATGGGTAATAAAAATTGGAACACAGCAATAGATATTTCAAGGCTTGGTCTTGACAAAATAAATGAGGACGATGAAAAGTTTTCTATTGGTGCAATGGTTACTTTAAGAGAACTTGAATTAAATAAATCTTTTAATTTATATACTAATGGTGCTATAAAAGAATGTTTAAAACATATTGTAGGCACTCAATTTAGAAATACTGTTACAATAGGTGGCAGTATTTATGGCAGATTTGGTTTTTCTGACCCTCTTACTCTTTTTCTTGTAATGGATAGCTATGTTAAGCTTTACAAAGGTGGAATAGTAAGTTTAGATGAATATTCAAAAATGCCTTATGACAGAGATATTGTAATGGAAATAATTGTTTATAAAAAGAATATGGATATTTTTTATTCCTCTTTTAGAAATCAGTCTACGGATTTTCCTGTTGTAACCTGTGCCGTTTCAAAGGGTGAGGAAATTTTGGTTTCTGTTGGTGCTACTCCTAAAAGAGCTAAACTTGTAAAATACAACAATGAGATTAAAAATAATGAGGAATTTGCAAAATGGGTATCTAATCAATTTGAATTTGGTGATAATATGAGGGCAAGTGGTGAATACAGAAAGCATATAGCTTATGTTTTATCTAAGAGAATTGCAGAAAGGCTTGATAATTAATATGGAAATAAAATTGTGGATAAATGGAAAATTAGTAAATGATAATGTAGAGCCTGATACACCTATGCTTGAATATTTAAGGAGTAAAGGCTGTTATAGTGTTAAAAGAGGTTGTGAAAGCTCAAATTGTGGTTTGTGTACTGTGTGGCTTGAGGGTAAGCCTATATTATCCTGTACCATGCCTCTTTTAAGAGCTGATGGAAAGCATATTACAACTTTAGAGGGTTTGCAAAAAGAAGCTGAAGAATTTGGTGGTTTTTTGGCTGATGAGGGGGCAGACCAATGTGGATTTTGCAACACAGGCTTTATTATGAATGTGCTTGCAATGGTTAGAGAACTTCAAGACCCAACAGAAGAAGAAATAAAAGAATATTTACAGGGAAATTTGTGCAGATGCACAGGCTATATGGGTCAGCTTAGAGCTGTTAAAAAATTTCTTGAATATAAGAAAGGGGATAAGGCTTGTGAAAAATGTTAATAAACCAATAAGAAAAAAAGATGCTATGGCACTTGTTACAGGAAAGCCTGTTTATGCAGGTGACCTTGCACCAAGTGACTGTCTTGTTGTTAAAGTTTTGAGAAGTCCTTATGCTCATGCTTTAATTGAGGATATAAATGTTGAAATTGCAAAAAAGGTTGTGGGTATTGAAGCTATTTTTACTTATAAAGATGTACCAAATTCCCGTTTTACTATTGCAGGACAAACCTATCCTGAGCCAAGTCCTTATGACAGATTAATTCTTGATAGAAGATTGAGATTTGTTGGTGATGCTGTTGCTATTGTAGCAGGAGAAAATGAAAAAGCTGTTGATAAGGCTTTAAAATTAATTAAGGTTAAGTATGATGTAGTTGAACCTATACTTGATTTTAAAAAAGCAAAAGATAATAAAATTTTAGTTCACCCAGAGGATAATTGGAAAGCTTTATGTGATGTTGGAGCTGATAATAAGAGAAATTTGTGTGCCAGTGGCACAAGTTCAAGTGGAGATTTGGAAAAGGCTTTTAATGAAAGTGATGTTATAGTAAGTGAAACCTATAACACTAAGGCTAATCAGCAGGCTATGATGGAAACTTTCAGAGCATATTCCTATATGGATATTTATGGCAGATTAAATGTTGTTTCTGCAACTCAGGTTACATTTCATGTAAGAAGAATTTTAGCTAATGCCCTGCAAATTCCAAAATCTCAAATAAGAGTTATAAAGCCTAGAATTGGTGGTGGCTTTGGTGCAAAGCAAACTGCCGTTATGGAAATGTATCCTGCCTTTGTAACTTATAAAACAGGTAAAAAGGCTAATATGATTTACACAAGAGAAGAATCTCAAATAGCCTCATCACCTCGTCACCAAATGGAAGTAAGTGTTAAAATAGGTGCAACTAATGAGGGCATAATTAAGGCTATAGATGTGTATACCCTTTCAAATACGGGAGCTTATAGTGACCATGGACCAACTACGGTAGGTCTTAGCGGTCATAAGTCCATTCCTCTTTACAGCAGAGCCGAGGCTTACAGATTTAGCTATGATGTTGTATATACAAATGTTATGTCTGCGGGAGCTTACAGAGGTTATGGAGCAACTCAAGGTATATTTGCTGTTGAAAGTGCCATTGATGAACTTGCTCATAAGCTTAATATGTCACCTCTTGAAATTAGAGAAAAAAATATGACAAAAGAGGGAGATTTAATGCCGGCTTATTATGGAGAAGTGGCAAATAGCTGTGCTTTGGACAGATGTGTAAAGAAAGCTAAAGAACTTATTGACTGGGATAAAAAATATCCAAGAGTTGATATGGGTAATGGTAAGGTAAGAGGTGTTGGAATGGCTTTAGCTATGCAAGGCTCAGCTATTTCAAATTGCGATACGGCATCTGTAGCAATTAAGGTTAATGATGACGGATTTTATTCTCTTATGATAGGTGCATCAGATATGGGTACAGGCTGTGACACAATCTTAGCTCAAATGGCAGCAGATTGTTTGTGCTGTGATGTAGATAATATTGTGGTTTATGGTGTAGATACTGACACATCTCCTTATGATTCAGGCTCTTATGCCTCAAGCACAACCTACCTTACAGGACAGGCTGTTGTTAAAACCTGTGACAGTTTAATTAAAAAGATTAAAGAATATGGTTCAAAGCTTTTAAATTGTGATGAGAGGGATACTGATTTTACAGGAAATTATGTTATAAATACTAAGACCAATGAAAAAATTTCATTAGTTGATATTGCAAACAGTTCAATGTGTAATAATCAAAATGCCCTTTATGCCTCTGAATCTCATTCATCACCTGTTTCACCTCCTCCATTTATGGTAGGTATTGCAGAAGTTGAAGTCGATAAGGAAACAGGAAAAGTTGAGATAATTAATTACAAGGCTGTAGTAGACTGTGGAACTGTTATAAATCCTAACCTTGCAAGAGTTCAGACAGAGGGTGGACTTGTTCAGGGAATTGGTATGGCTCTTTATGAAGATGTAGTTTATAATGATAAGGGAAAAGATTTGTCAAATTCTTTTATGCAGTATAAAATTCCTACAAGACAGGATATTGGAAATATTCATGTTGAATTTGAGTCAAGCTATGAGCCAACAGGTCCTTTTGGAGCAAAGTCCATAGGTGAAATTGTTATAAATACTCCTTCACCTGCTATTGCCAATGCAATTTATAATGCAGTAGGAGTAAGAATAAGACAATTACCTATTACACCGGAAAAGGTTTATAGGGGAATTATTGAAAATGAAAATTGATATTGTAATTTTAGCATCAGGTTTAAGTAAAAGGTTTGGTAGTGATAAACCTCTTTACAATATTAATAATAAACCAATATTTCTATATCCCTATGAAAATGCTTTAAAATTAAAGGAAGAAACAAATTATATTGATGATATAATTGTTGTTTCAAGATTTGATGAAATAAAAAATTACTGTGTCAATTCAAAATATATAGAAAATAGAGATTATAAAGAGGGAATATCAGCAAGTATTCGATTGGGAGTTAAAAATTCTAATAAGGATAATGCCATTATGTTTATGGTGTGCGACCAGCCTTTTACAAAATATGAAAGTTTATGTGAAATGATAAAAGGTTTTATAAATTCTTCAAAATCTTTTGCAGCCTTATGTGATAGATACAAAAATATAGGAAATCCCTGTATATTTAGTCATAAATACAAAAAGGAACTTCTTTTATTAAAAGGTGATAGGGGTGGAAAAGCCATAATTAAAAAACATATAGAAGATATTTTCCTCTATAAAGTAGAAGAAATTGAGCTTTTTGATATGGATTATCCTATGCCCTTTTTATTAGATAACAGACATATTATTTCTATTGTAGGGGCAGGAGGGAAAACCTCTTTAATGTATTATCTTGCTGAAAAATTAAGCTATATTGGCAAAAAGGTTTTGGTTACAACATCAACCCGTATTTATAAACCTAATAAAAATTATGCAAAAGATAAATTAGCTCTTTTAAATTTGTGGAATGATAACAAATATGCTGTTGTAGGAAAAGAGCTTTCTAATGGAAAACTTACTATGCCTGATAATATTAAAGATTATATTAAATTGGCTGATTTTACCCTTATAGAAGCTGACGGAGCAAGACATCTTCCTATAAAAGTGCCTTATGATTATGAGCCTGTTATAATTGATGAAAGTGATGTTGTAATTTATGTTGTGGGACTTGATTCAATAGGCAAAAAATTATCTGATGTTTGTTATAATTTTGAGGGTGCTATGAAATTATTAAATGTGGATTGTGACCACATTGTAAATGAAGATGATATAATAAATATTATTAATTCTAAAAATGGTGGAAGAAAAAATGTTAAAAACAGAGATTTTTACATTGTTTTAAATAAAGCTGATTTATATAAGGGAGAAAATTTTATGAAAGGTGAAAATCTATGGATAATGGGAAAATAGTATTTTGCAAAGGCGGTGGTTGTACGGCTAAACTTGGAGCAGGGTTATTATCAAGAGTTCTTGAAAAATTGCCAAAGGGCAAGGAGGATAGTAACCTACTTGTAGGCTTTGACTCAAAAGATGATGCTGCCGTTTATAAAATAAGTGATGATATAGCCTTTATTCATACTCTTGATTTTTTTCCGCCTATGGTTGATGACCCTTATATTTTTGGAAAAATTGCCGCAACTAATGCCTTAAGTGATATTTATGCTATGGGTGGAGAGGTTAAAACCTGTCTTAATATTGTATGCTTTCCTGAAAATATGGACTTAAATATTTTAGGTGAAATTATGAGAGGTGGACTTGAAAAAGTTACTGAAGCAGGTGCAGTTTTGGCAGGAGGTCATTCTATAGCAGATAGTGATGTTAAGTATGGTTTATCTGTTACGGGAGTTGTAAATCCAAATAATATTTTATACAATAATAAAGGCAAAGTAGGAGATAAGCTTATTTTAACTAAAAAACTTGGAGTTGGAATTGTTACAACTGCAAACAGAGTTCAAATGGCATCAAAAGATGCTATGGATTTTGCAATAAATCAAATGACAACTTTAAATAAGTATGCCTGTGAAGTTTTGAAAAATTATAATGTAAATGCTTGTACTGATGTTACAGGATTTAGCTTTTTAGGTCATTTACACGAAATGCTTGACTTTAGATTATCGGCTGTAGTTTATTCTGAAAATGTGCCTTATATTAAAGAGGCAGAAGATTATGCCAATGAATTTTTATTAACGGCGGCAGCTCAGAAAAACAGAAATTATTTAAAGGATTTTGTTAAATTTAATAAAAATGTTTCCTTTGCAATGGAAGAAATTTTATTTGACCCTCAAACTTCAGGAGGTTTACTTGTGGCTGTAGATAAAAACGAGGCAGACCTAATTATAAAGGATTTAAAGGATAAGGGGATACCTGCTGAAATTGTAGGGGAATTAATTGATAAAAATAATATTGAAATTGAAGTGAGGTAAGTTTATGATAAAGGTAAATGCTTTAGGTGATGCTTGTCCTATTCCTGTTGTTAAAACAAAAAATGCTATTAATACCCTTAATGGCTTAGGAGTTGTTGAAACAATGGTTGATAATGAAATAGCTGTTCAAAATCTTGAAAAAATGGCTAATCAAAAGGGCTATGGCGTTAAAAGTGAAAAAATAAAAGACAATGAGTATAAAGTTACAATTACTGTTGGTGATGCTAAGGTTGAAGAAGATAATTCTCCTATTGTGTGCATACCTTGTGGTGATAAGAATATGGTTGTGGCAATTTCATCATCTTTTATGGGTGTTGGTGATGATACTCTTGGCAAAGTTTTAATGAAAGGCTTTATTTATGCCCTAAGTCAACAGGATAAACTTCCTAACACAATTTTATTCTATAATGGAGGAGCAAAAATAACCTGTGAGGACTCTCCCTCTATTGAAGATTTGGAATATATGAAATCTAAGGGTGTTGAAATTTTAACTTGTGGAACCTGTTTAAATCATTATGGTTTATCTGATAAGTTAAAGGTTGGTTCTGTTACAAATATGTATGATATTGTGGAAAAAATGACTAAGGCTGATGTATTGGTTAAGCCATAAAGGGTGGTTTTTATGTTAATTGTTGTAAGAGGTGGAGGAGATTTAGCAACAGGCACAATCCACAGATTGTGGTCAGCAGGATTTAAGGTTGTTGTTTTTGAGTGTGAAAATCCCTCTGCCATAAGGCGACAGGTGTCTGTTTGTGAGGCTGTTTATGACGGAGTGGCTGAAGTTGAGGGTATGAAGTGTGTAAAAATTTGTGACTTAAAAGAAATAGGGGAAATTCATAAAAATAATGATGTTCCTCTTTTAGTAGACAGTAATTGCACTTTACTTTCAAAAATAAAGGCTGATATTTTAATAGATGCCATTATTGCTAAAAAAAATTTAGGCACAAATAAAAATATGGCTCCTTTAACTATTGCTTTAGGCCCCGGATTTAATGCAGGGGTAGATGTGGATATTGTAATTGAAACAAAAAGAGGGCATAATCTTGGCAGAATTATAAAAAGTGGTTTTGCTTATCCAAATTCTGGTATTCCCGGAAATATTGGTGGCTTTACAAAGGAGAGAGTTATTCACTCTCCTGGTGAGGGTGTAATAAGAAATTTATCAAAAATTGGAGATAAGGTTAATAAAGGTGACGATATTGCCTATGTTGTAACAAAAAATGGTATGGTTTCCGTTAAGGCAAGTATTTCAGGTATTTTAAGAGGAATTATAAGAGAGTGCTATTATGTTAAAGAGGGTCTTAAAATAGCCGATATTGACCCAAGAGAAGAAGAATATTCAAATTGCTTTACTATTTCAGATAAAGCAAGGTGTATTGCAGGCAGTGTACTTGAATGTGTGTGCAAATATGAAAGAGAAAACAAATGAAAGAATTATTTGAAGTATTAAAAGAAAGAATTGAAAATGATAAAAAGACAGTTCTTGTTACAGTCATTTCTTCAAAAGGCTCTGTACCAAGAGGGGCAGGAGCTTATATGCTTGTAGGAAATGAGGGGAGAGTGTGTGGAAGTGTAGGTGGAGGAAATATAGAATTTAGTGCTATAGAATTTGGTAAAGAAATTATAAATACAAATAAAAATTATATTTATAATTATGATTTGTCAAATTCAAAGGCAGCAACTCTTGGTATGATTTGTGGCGGAAGTGCTGAAATTTTATATTGTCCCGTTGATAAAAGCTATAGAGATTTAATTTGTGAAATTATAAATAATTTTAGTAATAATATTAGATTTAGATTATTTCTTCCTTTAAATAATGAAAAAATTAAAATATCCTATGACTTTTCCAATGAAAAAATGGGTGTAACAGATAATTTTTATTGTGAAGAATTTTGTTATGACGGTACAGCCTATATTTTTGGTGGAGGGCATATTTCAAGAGAATGTGTGCCTATATTAAATCATTTGGGCTTTAGTTGTGTTGTAATTGATGATAGAGAGGAATTTGCAGATAAAAAATATTTTCCTGATGCCAAAAAGGTCATTTGTCTTGATTTTGAAAACATTAATATTGAAATTAAGCCTAATGACTATATTTTAATTATGACAAGAGGTCATTTAGCTGATAAGGATTGTTTAAGGTTTGCTCTTAGAAATAATCCTTCCTATATTGGTGTTATGGGAAGTAAAACAAAGTCAAAGTTAGTAAAAGAGACTTTAATTTCTGAGGGATTTAAAGAATTTGAATTTGACAGGGTTTTCTCTCCTATTGGAATAGATATTTTAAGTGAAACTCCTGAAGAAATTGCCATAAGCATAGCAGCACAATTAATTAAGGTAAGAGCAGAAAAGTACAGGTGATAAAATGAAACTTATTAAAACAGAAGATGCAGTTGGGCATATTTTATGCCACGACATTACACAAATTATAAAAGGTGTTACAAAAGATGCCGTTTTCAGAAAAGGTCATATTGTTAAAGAAGAAGATATACCAATACTTTTAAGTGTTGGAAAAGAGAATTTATATGTTTGGGAAAACAATGAAAATATGCTTCACGAAAATGATGCGGCTGAAATTTTGTGTAAAATCTGTAAAGGTGAAAATCTTTCAAGAACAGAGGTAAAAGAGGGTAAAATTGAGCTTGTTGCTGATATTGACGGTACACTTATCGTTAATAGAGATATTTTAAATAAAATAAATAGTCTTGGTGAAATGATGATTGCATCAAGACATGGTAACTTCCCTGTTAAAAAAGGTGATAAAGTTTGTGGCACAAGAATTATTCCCCTTGTAATTGAAAAGGAAAAAATGAATAAAGCTGAAATGACAGCAGGAAATGAGCCAATATTTAATATAAAGCCTTATGTTAAAAAAACAGCAGGTGTTATTGCAACAGGAAGTGAAGTTTTAAAAGGCTTAATTACAGATACTTTTACTCCTGTAATTAAAGAAAAGCTTTCTGAATATGGCATAGAAGTTGTAAAATATTTTCAAAGTGGTGATGATAACAAGGTTATTACAGATACCATACTATCTATGATTGAAAGTGGTGTTGATATGGTGATTTGCACAGGGGGAATGAGTGTAGACCCTGATGACAGAACTCCTTTAGCTATTAAAAATACCGGAGCCGAAATAATAACCTATGGTGCACCTGTATTGCCTGGAGCTATGTTTATGCTTGGCTATTATAATAATGTTCCTATTATGGGACTTCCTGGCTGTGTAATGTATTCTAAAAGAACAATTTTTGATTTGGTTTTACCTAGAATTGCCTCTGATATAAAACTTTTATATAATGACTTTACGGCTTTAGGTGAGGGTGGTTTATGTTTAAATTGCAGTAATTGCACTTATCCAAACTGTGGTTTTGGAAAGGGGTTATAGGTTATGGGCAAGTTTACTCATTTTAATAATAATGGTGATGCTGTTATGGTTGATATAACAAATAAGGCTGATACTAAAAGAGAGGCTTTAGCTTGTGGCAAAATTTATATGAGTGAGAGCTGTTTTGAAATGGTAAAATCGGGGAATATGGGTAAAGGTGATGTTTTAGCTGTAGCCAGAATTGCAGGAATTATGGCAGCAAAAAAAACATCGGATATTATTCCTTTATGCCATATTATTAATTTAACTAAGGTTGAAATAGATTTTGAATTTAATACTGATAATTCAATAACAGCCTTTTGCAAAGCTAAAACAACAGGAAAAACAGGAGTTGAAATGGAAGCCTTAACAGGTGTTTCAGCCTGTCTTTTAACAATATATGATATGTGTAAGGCAGTAGATAAATTTATGAAAATAGAAAATATTTGTCTACTTAAAAAAAGTGGTGGAAAAAGTGGTAATTGGCAGAGATAGCTATGGAAGAAAAATAGACTATATGAGAATATCTGTTACAGACAGATGTAATTTAAGGTGTATATATTGTAATCCCCAAAACACTTGTGAAAATAATGATATTTTATCTTTTGATGAAATTGTAAAAATTTGCAAAGAGGCAGTAAAGCTTGGTATTAGTAAAATTAAAATAACAGGGGGAGAACCTCTTTTAAGAGAAAATTGTCATATATTAATAAAAGATATTAAAAATATTTGTGGAATTAAAGAGGTAACTCTAACTACAAATGGAGTTTTACTTTATGATTATGCAAAAAATCTTTTTGAAAGTGGTTTAGATGGAATAAACATAAGTCTTGATAGTGTCAATAGAGAAAAATATAAGCTTATTACAGGTTTTGATGTACTTTACAAGGTTTTAAAGGGAATTGATGAAGTTTACAAATATAATATTCCCATAAAAATTAACACCGTAATTACCGATACCCCTGATTATAATATTGTAAAACTTTCAAAAGATAGAAATATATCAGTAAGATTTATTGAAATGATGCCAATAGGCTGTGGTAAAAATTTTAAGGTTTATCCAAATGATGTTGTTTTAAAGGAACTTGAAAATATTTATGGCAATATTTTGCCCGATAGTACAAAAAGAGGAAACGGACCTGCAAAATATTATAAAATAAAGGGTTTTAAAGGAAGTATCGGTTTTATTGGTGCAATTCATAATAAATTTTGCAACAGTTGCAACAGAATAAGGCTAACTTCAAATGGAACTATTAAAAATTGCTTATGTTATGAAAGTAATTTTTCTTTAAAAGAGGCTGTAAAATCAGATGATAGTAATAAAATTTATGAAATTTTATTAAATGCCATATATAATAAACCTTTAGGTCATAGCTTTGATAAAATTGAAAATATAACGGAACATTGTAAAATGTCGGAAATTGGTGGTTAAATGGGAATTATAAAGGCTATTTGTATTAGTAAGGAAAGAGGAACTTTAAAATACGAAATAGAAAAGGCAAATTTTATTGAAAATTTTGGAATAGAAAATGATGCCCATGGTGGCAACTGGCACAGACAAATTAGTTTGCTTTCCTTTGAAGAAATTGAAAAATTTAGAAAAAAAGGAGCTGATATAAAATTTGGCTCTTTTGGTGAAAATTTAGTAGTTGAGGGTTTTGACCTTAAAAATATACCTGTGGGAAGCAGATTTAAAATTGGGAGCGTAATTTTAGAAGTAACTCAAATTGGCAAAGAATGTCACAGTCATTGTGAAATTTATAAAAAAATGGGTGAGTGCATTATGCCAAGGGAGGGAATATTTGCAAAGGTTATAACAGGAGGTGTTATAAAAGTGGGTGATGAAATTATTTTGACTAAATCACAAAAAGCCTATACTGCATCTGTTATAACATTAAGTGATAAAGGCTATAGTGGTGAAAGAAAAGACTTGAGCGGACCTTTGGCTGTAGATATTTTAAAAGAGGCAGGCTATGAGGTTATAGAGTATATTCTTTTACCTGATGATAAATCAAATTTAATAAAAGAATTTAAACGATTGGCAGATCAGAGGCAGGTGAATTTAATTATAACTACCGGTGGAACTGGCTTTTCACCGAGAGATATTACTCCGGAAGCAACTATAGCAGTTTGTGATAGAATGGCAAGAGGTATAGCCGAGGCTATAAGAGCCTATTCTATGACTATTACAAAAAGGGCAATGCTTTCAAGGGCAGAATCGGGAATTAGAGGAAGAAGTATTATTATAAATCTTCCGGGAAGTCCTAAAGCCTGTAAAGAATCTTTGGAGTATGTGTTGCCTTATTTAAAACATGGTATAGACATTTTAACAGAAAGAGAAAGTGAGTGTGGAAGAAAATGAAAAAATTAATTTGTATGGCATTATCAGTTTTGTTTTTATTTACAGGCTGTGGAAGTAAAACAGAAAGAACTCAGATAAATTTATTTGCAGCGGCAAGTTTAAGTGGTGCATTAGATGAAATTACAAGTAATTATGAAAAAGAAAATAATGTAAATATAGCTATAAATGCTGACAGCTCAGGTACTTTGCTTACTCAAATTGAGGAAGGTTATACTTGTGATATATTCTTTTCAGCAGCACAAAAGCAAATGGATAAACTCCAAGAAGACGGTCTTATTGTAGATGGCACAAGAAAAGACTTGTTAAATAATGAGCTTGTAGTTATTGCAAATATTAATTCAGACACTAATGTTACAGGTTTAAATGATATTGAAAAGGCATCAAGTATAGCTCTTGCAGGTGGAAGTGTGCCGGCAGGAAAATATGCAAGAGAGGCACTTGTAAATCTTAATAAGATTTCAAAAAGTGATGATGTATCAAAAATTGAAACTGCTGAAATTTCAAAGGAATTAGGTGGTGTTGAAATAAGTGAGCAGTCTAATGTAAGTAAGGTGCTTATGGCAGTAGCCGAGGGTAGCTGTGAGGTAGGCTGTGTTTATTATTCAGATACTTATGGCTATGAAGATAAGATTAAAATTATTGAAAAAGTTGATAAGAGCTTAACAGGAGATATTATTTATCCTATTTGTCAGGTTAAAAATAATGAGGCTGACAGAGAAACATTAAAGGAAACTGAAAAGCTTATGGAATATTTATCATCTGATGAAGCAAAGGAAATTTATAAAAAATATTATTTTGATACTAACATAAATTAAGGAGTTTTAAATGATTGAACTGCTGAAAAATTTAGATTGGAGTCCTCTTTTTATATCTTTAAAAACGGGAATTGTAGCTACAATTATATCTTTTTTTCTTGGACTTTTTTTGGCAAGAAAAATATTTAAAACAAACAGCATTTTAAAATCTGTTTTAGATGGAATTGTTACTTTACCTATGGTATTGCCGCCTACTGTGGCAGGCTTTATTTTGCTTTTAATTTTCAGCACAAGAAGACCCTTTGGCAGTTTTTTATATGAAAGATTTGATATAAAGGTAGTCCAAAGTTTTGCCGGTTGTGTAATTGCAGCAGTAGTTATATCTTTTCCTTTAATGTATAAAAACGCAAGGGCAGCCTTTGAGCAAATAGATGAAAATATAGTGTATGCTGCAAGAACATTGGGAATGAGTGAAACTTACATATTTTTTAGAGTTGTCTTGCCAACGGCTTCTCCCTCTGTTGGAGCAGGTGTAGTGCTTACCTTTGCAAGAGCTTTGGGGGAATATGGTGCTACATCAATGCTTGCAGGAAATATTGCAGGAAAAACAGGCACTATTTCACAAAAAATTGCTATGGTTGTTCAAGATGGTGATTATGTAGGTGCAGGAATATGGGTTGTAATTGTACTTATAATATCCTTTTTTATAATATTTATTATGAATTTATTTCTTAGCAAAGATTCGAGGAACAATAAAAGATGGTAATTATTGATTTAAAAAGAAAAGTAAACAAATTTGATATTGACTTAAAATTTCAATCAGACTCTAAAAGAATTGGTATTTTAGGTGCATCAGGCAGCGGCAAGAGTATGATTTTAAAAATGATTGCAGGTATTGAAAAGCCTGATGTGGGATATATATCTGTTGATAAAGATGTTTTTTTTGACAGTAAAAATAAAATAAATATTATTCCTCAAAAAAGGATAACAGGATATCTGTTTCAAAATTATGCCCTTTTTCCTAAAATGACTGTTATGGAAAATATAAAAGCTGCTATTAAAAAGCCTAAGGGTGAAAAAATAGAAATAGCTAATAATTTAATTTCAAAATTTAAACTTACTGGCTTGGAAAATCAATATCCCAATACCCTTTCGGGAGGACAAAAACAAAGGGTTGCTATTGCAAGAATTATGGCTTACAAACCGAGAGTAATTTTACTTGACGAGCCTTTTTCTGCTCTTGATTTGTATTTAAGAGATGAAATGCAAAGAGAACTTTTAAATATGCTAAAGGATTATGAAGGCACTGTAATAATAGTTTCTCATAACAGAGATGAAATTTACAGATTATCTGATGAGCTTATAATTCTTGATAATGGAAAAATATCTGTTAGTGGCAAAACAAAGGATATTTTTAAAAATCCTGTATCAAAGGTGTCAGCAAGGCTTACAGGGTGCAAAAATATTGCTGATGCCAATTTTAAAAATAATAAAATATATGTACCCTTGTGGGATATTAATTTTGACAGTAAAGACAGTAATATAAAGGCCGTTGCCATAAGAGCTCATCAGTTTAATAAAGATATTGGAGATTATGAATTTAATGTTTTAGACCCTGTTGTTACAGAGGATTTATTTGAATATAATATTTCTTTTAAACCCTCAGAAAATTCTTCTAAAAGATTAAACTGGAAAGTCTTTAAAAATGATTTTATTTCTATTCCCAAAAAATTATATCTTTCTAAAGAAGATTTACTCCACCTTTATTATTAGGAGGTTTTAATTTGATTTATTTTGATAATGCTGCTACCACAATTCCAAAGCCGAAATCTGTTATTGAAACTCTAGCAAACAGTGTCAATACTATGGCAAATTCATCAAGGGGAGCTTACACATCTTCACTTATGGCACTTAGAAATGTTTATGCCACAAGGTGTAAGGTAGCTAAGCTTTTTGGTGTTGAAAAGGCAGAAAATGTGGCATTTGCATCTAATGGAACAGAGGCTTTAAATACGGCAATATTTGGTTTGTTTAGTGAAAATGATGAAGTTATTACAACTGTGTGTGAACATAATTCTGTTTTAAGACCTTTATATATTCTTGAAAATATGGGTGTAAAGGTTAGATTTATAAATGCTGATAATAAAGGTGTTTTAGATTATGAAAGCATAGAAAAAATGATTAATAAAAACACTAAAGCCTTTGTAATTAATCACGCCTCAAATGTAACGGGAAATGTTGCAGACTTATCTTTT